>JAKISF010000032.1 GCA_021648725.1 Bacteroidales bacterium
ACTTACCCCCTATATATACCGTAAAAATAAATACTATTTTTAAAAAGCAAAATTTCAAAGAACTTTTTATTATATTTTTCTTATTTTTACACAGTTATGATTAATCCTTAACTAAACGACATTGATATATAAATACTTAAGTTGCTATATATCAAAGCAATTTCCTTTATAAATCTAATTTAATTTGATTTCCGTCTTTATCTGTTTTAACAACCTCAAATTCAGGTTCTTTATTGTCTGTTTTATTATTATACGTCTTTTTTTCTGATAAAGTTTCATTATTTAAGACATTTTCATCTTTTTCTTGTATAAGCTCTGTTATTTTCTTTACGGAATAAGTTGTTAACCGCTTACCTCTGGCTTTATAGCTTTTTTCAGAAATAAATTCTGCAGCCTCAATAATTTCATTCGGTCTGTCGTTATTTTTTCCGCCGAAATGAATTTCAAATTTAGCATTCAATTCATCAGAAATTGAAATTAAACGAGAATTTTTATGTTCCCCGATAAAAGATGAGACACCGTTAATACCTTCAAATTTAAAACGTTTTAAGTAGTTATATTTTTGTTCGCCTTCATAAAAAACAGCAGTCCAAACTTTATCGGGATTGTATTTTTCTATTTTCAGAACTCCTGTTTCAAAATGGTTTAAAAGTTCATAAGTTTTAATTTGAAATTTTCCTGAATCGTAAACAACCAATATCTTATCATCTGCAATAAATTCTCCGAGGTACTCTCCTCTTCCGTCGGCATTTAGTTTTAAAACTTCATGGTCGAACCAAATTTTTCTTCCGCCGAGTGTTGAAACTCCCTCTTCTTTTAATACAACTTTTTGAACACCGTATTTTGTTGCAATATTTCCCATAGAACTTCTTCCTTTTATTGCAAGTTCTGAGAAATCGATTTCTATCATTTTGTTTTTAAGCCTCTTACGAGGTCTGTGGGTTATTTTTACGGTTTCTGCTTCACCGTTAGGATTTGCAGTAAACCAAATTACTTTTGAGCCTTTTTCACCCTTTGTTAAATTGTATTCTTTATCTCGAATAATACTTTTAACATTAAATCTTTTCATGTAATAGTATCCGGATTTTCCGTCAAAATATATAGCATTATAAACTGTTCTGTCATCATCTTTTCTCCAAACGTCAATATGAATAACGCCTTCGCCTATATAAAACTTTTCTTCAACTTGTTTCACAAAATAAGTTCCGTCTTTTCTGAAAATAATAACAAGGTCAATATCGGAGCAGTCTGCAACAAAATCATCTTGTCGCAAAGACATTCCGGCAAAACCGTCTTTATAGTTTACATATAGTTTTTTATTGCGAACAACAACTTTTCGAGCTTTAATTTCTTCAAAATTTCTTAATTCGGTTCTGCGTTCTCTTTCTTTTCCGTGTTTTTTCTTAATATTTTTGAAATAATCAATTGTATAATTTATGATATTTGCCAAATTATTTTTTACGATTTCAATTTCGTCAAGAATTGCTTGCAAATGCTCTTCTGCTTCAATTGAAGAGAATTTAAGAATTCTTCTCATTCTTATTTCAAATAATCTTTTAACATCTTCATCGGTTATTTCTCTGATAAATTTCTTAACAAAAGGTTTTAATCGTTTGTGAATATGTTTAATTACGGTTTCATAATCTTTTCCTTGCTCATATTCTTTATCTTTATAAATACGTTCTTCAATAAATATTTTTTCCAAAGAAGATAAATGCCAAGATTCTTCAAGTTCGGCTTTTCTTATTTCAAGTTCTTGTTTTAAAAGATTTAAAGTATTATCGGTTGAATGTCTTAAAATTTCCGAAACACCTACAAATCTCGGTTTATCTCCTATAATTAAAGTTGTATTCGGTGAAATTGAAACTTCGCAATCTGTTACGGCATAAAGTGCATCAATCATTTTATCGGAAGAAACTCCCGACGGAAGATGTACTAATATTTCAACTTTATCGGAAGTATTATCTTCAATTTTTTTGATTTTTATTTTACCTTTATCATTGGCATAAACAATTGATTCAATAAGAGAAGTTGTTGTTTTCCCGACAGGTAATTCGTTAATTACAAGCGTTTTAGAATCTTGCTTACTTATTTTTGCTCTTACTCTTACTTTTCCGCCTCTCATTCCGTCGTTATAATCGGAAACGTCAGCCATTCCTCCGGTTAAAAAGTCGGGCAACAATTCAAAAGGTTTACCTTTCAAATAATTTATTGCTGCATCAATAACTTCATTAAAGTTATGCGACAATATTTTTGATGCCAATCCTACGGCAATACCTTCAACGCCTTGCACCAAAAGTAAAGGGAACTTAACGGGCAAGTGAACAGGTTCTTTATTTCTTCCGTCGTAAGACGGTCGCCAAACAGTAGTTTTGGGGTTAAAAACAACATCTAAAGCAAATTTTGAAAGTCGAGCTTCAATGTATCTCGGTGCGGCTGCTCTGTCGCCGGTTAAAGTATTTCCCCAGTTACCTTGTGTATCAATTAAAAGTTCTTTTTGCCCGAGTTGCACCAAAGCATCACCGATTGAAGCGTCTCCGTGCGGATGAAACTGCATTGTATGACCGATAATATTTGCAACTTTGTTGTAGCGTCCGTCATCCATTCGTTTCATTGAATGCAAAATACGTTTTTGAACAGGTTTCAGTCCGTCGGAAATATGCGGAACTGCACGTTCTAAAATAACATAAGATGCATAATCAAGAAACCATTTTTTATACATTCCGGAAATGTATTTTACTTTATACTCCTGTTCTTCAACAATTTCTTGGTTGCTTGTTAATTCGTCTTCTTGTGTTTTATCTTTTTCGGGCATTTGTTAAAATATAAATTATATTGTTGTTTTATCGTTTTGTTCTTTTTCCGAGTAAATAACAGCTCAATGAATCAATTGCATCAATTGTATCATTATCAATTAGTTGGAATGAGTTATATTCAGCACCGTAAATAATTTTATTTTTAAAAAAGATTTTTGAATTATCTTTTGAATAGTTTTTTCCGAAAGCTGAAAAAGTATTTCTGTCGGCATTTTCAATAACCTTATTTTTATAATAAATATTAAAATTATCTTTTGAATAATATTTTTCATTCAGAATTGTAAAAGATTCGGTAAAGGCATCAAAAACATTCAAAAAATCGGGTTCTCCTATATTTTTTTCTGTATCAATGCAATACACATTCCTTTTGTCTTTATAATATTTTAATGAACTCAGGTGCATATCATCTTCGATGCCGATAAATGTATTTGCGTCAGAATCAGGTATTTTTAAAAGAACTGTATCGTTATTCATATAAATATTTTTTCCGTCAGTTGAAAAATAGCCGTCAATAACTTCAAAGTTTGTAACATCATTTATTCCGAAAACTTCTTTGCCTTTATACCAAATTCGTTCGTTATCTTTTGCATAAAAATTATTTAATATTTTAAAGTGTTCTTTTACTGCGTTTACCAATAAATTTTGTTTATAGAAAACATTATTTTTATCATTAGAATATGAATTATTCAAAACTTTAAAGGTAAAAGGGTCTGCTCCTGATATTTTATATTGTTTGTACCAAATCGACATTTTATCTTTTGCCCAAACATCCGAAAAACATCGTCCGTCATTCGAACTGTCTGAAATAACTTCAAAATTTTCTGCATTTGCAGATTTTAACTCAACAGTATCGATTATTCCGGTTGCTGTTTTATCAAGAAACTTAATAGCCTGATTTTCTTGAATATAACAATGACCTATTTTTTTTATCTTCTCTTTTTCACACGAAAAAATACTTAGTATTATTCCTGTTATTATGAGATATCTTAATTTCATTATAAAGTTGTAATTATTATAATACTTCTTCTTCGTCTCTTAAATTTTCTATTATAAATTGTTGGCGTTCTTGTGTGTTTTTTCCCATATAAAAATCGAGCATTTCAGAAATTGATTCTTCTTTATTAATGATTACAGGGTCTAAGCGTATATCTTCTCCGATAAAATATTTAAACTCGTTGGGTGATATCTCCCCCAGCCCTTTAAATCTTGTTATTTCAGGGTTTTTACCGAGCTTTTTCATTGCTTTTTCTTTTTCTTCTTCCGAATAGCAATAATATGTGTCTTTTTTATTTCTTACTCTGAATAAAGGTGTTTGAAGAATATGTAAATGTCCGTTTTTTATAACATCGGGAAAAAACTTCAGGAAAAAAGTAATTAATAAAAGTCTGATGTGCATTCCGTCAACATCGGCATCAGTTGCAATTACTATATTATTATATCTGAGTCCTTCCATGCCGTCTTCAATATTAAGAGCGGCTTGGATAAGATTGAATTCTTCATTTTCATAAACAATTTTTTTTGATTTACCGTAAGTATTTAAAGGCTTTCCTTTTAAGCTGAAAACAGCTTGCGTGTTTACATTTCTGGATTTGGTAATTGAACCGCTTGCAGAATCTCCTTCCGTAATAAAAATTGTGGATTTTTCTGCATCATCCTTTTTTGTATTATAATGTGTACGGCAATCTCTGAGTTTTTTATTATGAACTTTAACAGTTTTTGCTCTTTTTCGTGCTAATTGTTTAATTCCGGATATTTCTTTACGTTCTTTTTCAGCTTCTTGGATTTTTTTCCAAAGTTCTTCCGAAACTTCGTTGTTTTGATGAAGATAGAGTTCTAATTCTTTCGTAACAAAATCCATTATAAAAGAACGAACCGTAAGACCGTCGGGAGCAATATTTTTTGAACCGAGTTTTGTTTTTGTTTGTGATTCGAAAACAGGTTCTTCAACTTTTATACTTACTGCCGCAACAATTCCGGTTCTTATATCGGAGAAATCAACATTTTTTTTATAATAATCTCTGATTGTTTTAACAATTGCTTCACGAAATGCCAACAAATGTGTTCCGCCTTGTGTTGTATTTTGCCCGTTAACAAAAGTATAATACTCTTCACCGTATTGATTTGCATGAGTTAATGCTATTTCAATGTCTTCTCCTTTTAAATGAATAATCGGGTATCTTCTTTGCTCTTCTTTAATGTTATCGGAAAGTAAGTCGAGCAATCCGTTTTTGGAATAATATGATTTTTCGTTAAAAGTTAAAGTTAAACCTGAATTAAGGTAAACATAATTTTTCATCATTAGATCGATAAAATCCTCTAAATAATGATATTCTTTAAACAGCTCATTATCAGGCCTGAATATTATTTCCGTACCGTTTTTTTTAGTCGTTTTTTTAATTTCTTTATCTTCGATTACATTACCTGCAGAATAATGAATTTCTTTTACTTCTCCTTCTCGAAACGAACGAATAATAAACTTAACGGAAAGAGCATTAACAGCTTTTATCCCGACTCCGTTCAATCCTACCGTCTTTTTAAAAACTTTGGAATCATATTTTGCCCCGGTATTCATTTTAGAAGAAACATCAAGAACTTTTGACAGAGGAATTCCTCTGCCATAATCACGAATTGAAATTTCTCCTTGTTCGGCTTTAATTTCTATCTTTTTTCCGTGTCCCATCATAAATTCATCAACTGAATTATCAAGAACTTCTTTTAAAAGCACATAAATACCGTCATCTTGAGAAGAACCGTCACCTAACTTCCCTATGTACATTCCGGGGCGTTTTCGAATATGTTCTTTCCACTCTAATGTTTTAATTGTATCTTCCGAATAAACTGCTGACATATAATTATTACATTGTTAATTTATTGAATTATTATAAAATATGCATTTATGCAGGAAATGTACCCCGGTAAATTAAATGCACACTTGTTCAGTCTGCGAAATAGATAATATTTTAAAAAAGATACAAATGAAAGTTTTAACAATTTGAAAGAATTGTATTTATTTTAATAGTATTAACAGATTTAATACTTCCGAATAATTATTATAATATACTAATTATCAGATAAAAGACAATACAATTCACAATAATATGTAATTCCTTTATTACGCTTTCTTTATTGTTAATAAATACAAAAACAGCTTAATATGCCCCGCGGAATTTACGCATAAACCATTCGCCGGTAAGCAATGCTGTAAGCAAAAAGAAAATAATTTTAAAATTGATTAAACTTTCTGTTTTCTTCTCACTATATGCAACAGGTACAATATTTTCATTTTTTTGGACAGACTCAAGTAATTTACTTATTTCTTTTGGATAGAAAAGTTTTCCTCCTGTATTTTCAGAAATTTTATATAAAATATTATGATCAGCAATTGTATTCTCAGCTTCAATATTTAAGGGGACTACAGAAAAAATACCTTCTTTCTTGTATCTTTTGCCTTTAATAATTGTTTCGGCTTTCCAAGAATAATCTCCGCTCGGTAATTTGCCTATATCTATTTTATATGATTTGCCTGATTTCTCAAAAATATAATCTTTAATTTGTTTTGCAGAATCCGAAATTTGAATATTTACATCCCCTGCATTAACTAATTCAAAATTTTTGTCATAAACCTCTGCTTTAATTACAATTTCTTGATTTTCAGGAATTATTTTTTCTGCAATAATCTTAAACCTTTCTTTTGTTTCTTTTTGAGTAAGATATTGCACAATCTTGTTAATCAGCTCATTAAAAAGGTAGTGATTTTGATTGCTCTTATAATCGAAGATACGCCAACGCCAAATTCCTTCACCTGTAATTACCGCAGTTTTCTTGCCTCCGGTTGCAGAATTAAATACAATCAGAGGGAAGCCTGTATCAATATTTCTTACTTTTCTGCTGAACAATATTTGTGCATCTCCGCTTGTTTTATAATTACCGAAAGCCGATAACATAGGAGGTGCGTTTAAACTGATTGTTTCAATATCTGGATTAACCTCAAATAAAGTAAAATTTTGGTTTAATTTACCTTTTACTTCATCGGCAGAATTTGCGTATGCTCCTGTTGTCAGTCCGGTATTTAAATTATCAAATTTTTGTAAGGAACTTTGGCTTCCGAGAATATATAAAACCGGAATATTTGATTGCTTAATTTGTGAAATAACTGCTGTACCCGAATTATATTTTGAAGGTAATTGATGTAAAATTATTAAATTATATGCATAAACAGGTTTATTAAATTTATTTGCAAGGAAAAAATCAGTTTCAAAATTTTGATTAAGTTCCAAAGCTTGCCTTATTGCAGAAATATCAGGATGCGGAGAGTTGGCAAGAATTAATATTTTTTGTTTGCTGTCAACAACTTCCGTTATAACTTGTTTACTGTTATTTTTAAAATTTACTTCTTCAAGTTCTTTCAGCTTAATTTTTAATTTATGAAACCCTAATTTATCGGCTTTTATTTCAAAATTATAGTTTTTAAAAAAATCATTATTGTTTATTGTAAATTTTTGTATTTTTATCAGTTTTCCGTTATCGAAGATTTGAATTTCGCTTTGTTTACCTTTTAATTTCTTAGCTTTTACACTTATTTGAAGAGGGTATGTATTTTTCAAAAATGCAATTTTATTATTTTTTACTTTTGTAAGAATTAAATCTTCTTTTATACTCGTATCGCCCAATGCAATAGTATATATCGGAAAATTAATATCGTTTATTTCATAAGCAGGATTTGTACCTTTGTTGTATATTCCGTCGCTTGCAAGTATCACGGCACCTATATTTCTGTGATAGTATTTGTTTTTTATATCTGAAATCAGTTCGGCAATATCTGTTTGTTTTTCCGAAAAGCTGAAACTGTCAGTTTGTTTTATTTTTTCCCCGAAAGTATAAGTTTTAAATATGTAATTATTTTGCTTTTCATTAAAGAAATTTGAAATATTTTTACTGAACATCTTTATATTTCCCTTGTCGGAATTTACTGATTCTGAGTTATCTTGTGCATAAACAATAATTGGTTGCTCAATAATTTTACCCAAAGATTTTAATACGGGAGAAAGCAACAAAAATGATATAATACTTACGGACAAGAATCTTAAAGCAAACATAAAGTTGCGAATAAGTTTAGAGGCTTCGGCAAATTTTTTATCCTTTCTGTATAACAACCAAGCGAATAAAAATCCGGCTGCAAAGCAAAAAATTATAAACCATAAAGGATATTCTGTTATTAATGATGACATATATTTATATAACGAATAAAAAACGACTTTAATACAAAAGTAAAAAAGCCGTTTGAATATTTATCTTTTTTCAATAATATTTTCTATGTATTCATTGCTCCGCAAACATTAATAACTTGTCCGCTTACATAAGACGATAAATCGGAAGCAAGGAAGATACATGCGTTTGCAACATCCTCAGGAGTTCCGCCGCGTTTTAAAGGAATGGTTTTAATCCATTCTTCACGTGCTTTTTCAGGAATTTGAGCCGTCATTTCAGTAACAATAAATCCGGGAGCAATTGCATTACTTCTTATATTACGTGCACCAAGTTCTTTAGCGATTGATTTTGTAAAACCGATGATTCCTGCTTTTGATGCCGAATAATTTGACTGACCTGCATTTCCGCTTACACCTACAACCGAACTCATATTAACGATTGAACCTGAACGTTGTTTCAACATGGTTTTTTGAACTGCTTTAGTCATGTTAAAAACAGATTTTAAGTTCACGTTTAAAACTAAATCCCATTGTTCTTCGGTCATTCTCATTAATAATGTATCACGAGTAATACCGGCATTATTGATTAATGCATCAACACGCCCGAATTCTGCAACAATCTCATCCACAGTTCTTTGAGCATCATCAAAATCGGCTGCATTTGATGCGTAAGCTTTTGCTTTTACACCATATTCTGTAAGTTCTTTTTCAACAGCTTCTGTATTTTCGTCTAATTTTAAATCCGTAAAGGCAACATCAGCTCCGTGTTTTGCAAATTCTATTGCTATTGATTTTCCGATGCCTCTTGCCGCACCGGTTATAACTGCAACTTTTCCGTCTAATAATTTCATATTTTATTATTTTAATTTTCTGTTTTATAACAGACAAAAATATAATTTAAAATGAAGTTTTCAAAATTAACACAAATCAATTTCATTTCCTTTTTCTGCAATAAATAAGCGGATATTGTTACTTATTCCCGCAACCAACCGTTGCCTTGCTTCAACAGACGTCCATGCTATATGCGGCGTAATTATAATATTAGGTGCTTTAAACAGAATATTATTATCTTTCGGAGGTTCTTGCGTTAACACATCAACAGCTGCATAGGCTATTTCTTTGTTAACAAGTGCTTCGTATAAATCATTTTCATTTACAATCCCTCCCCTTGCGGCATTAATAAGAATTGCTGTTTTTTTCATCAATTTTAATTCCTTTTCGGAAATAAGATTTTTTGTTTTATCGGTTAAAGGTGTATGAATTGTAAGAATATCAGATTGTTGCAAAATTTTGTCAAATGATAATCGATCGGATGATTGCTTTGGATTAATAAAACTTTCAGATATTAAAATATTCATTCCGAAAGCTTTTCCGATTTCAGCTACACGTTTCCCGATAGTACCGTAACCGATAATACCGAGATTTTTTCCTTTCAGTTCGATAAACGGATGTTGCAACATTGTAAAAACCGAAGATTTTTGCCAAAGACCGTTTTTAATATCATGTGCAACATTTACCGTTGAGTTCATAACAGTCAAAATATACCCGAAAACGGTTTGAGCAACAGACTCCGTAGAATATCCTTTTACATTTGTTACAACAATGTTTCGCTTTTTTGCTTCTTCAATATCAATATTATTATATCCGGTTGCGGCAACACAAATAAGTTTCAGTTTTTTTGCGGCATTCATTTCATCTTTGCCTATAAGAACCTTGTTTGTGATAATAATTTCGGCATTTTTTATTCTTTCTAATACTTCATTTTCGGAAGTCGTATTATAAGAAGTTAAATCAGCCTGATTTTCAATAGCTTGTAATGAAACATCATTACCTATTGTTGCTTTGTCCAGTAAAATTATTTTCATTTTTTTATTCTTATTCTTGCATCAACAGCAATTACATCTGTTGCAGTTCCCAAAAGCGGATTTAAATCCGTTTCAATAATTTCGGGAGCTGCCTCGAGTAATGCAGAAAGACGTATTATTATATCAATAAACTTTTCTTGATTTATACCTTCTTGTCCTCTTGTTCCTTCAATTAATTTATATGATTTCAGGGATTTTATCATTTTTTCGGCTTCCTGTTTTGATACAGGTGAAAGTACCGAAGAAATATCTTTAAAAACTTCGATAAAAATACCGCCCATACCTGCTAAAACCAAATGTCCGAATTTGTCTTCATATTTTGCTCCTGCAAATAATTCTGTTCCGCTGAGCATCGGTTGCATTAAAATAGCTGTTGTATCTTTTATTTTAATCATTCTGTTAAATTCCGATGTTAATTGCTCTTCATTTTTAACATTTAAAACAACACCTCCGACATCAGATTTATGAACAGGTCCTACAACTTTCAGAACAACGGGAAAAGCAATCTTTTTAACTTTTTGCAATGCATCTTCCAAAGTTTCGGCAACAAATTCTTTTGCTCGGTTTATTCCGGCTGCATCAAGCAAATTCTGAACTTTTTCGGGTTCTAAATATCCGTCTTCTGAAGTTTCAATAATGTTTCGGATTGTATTTGTATCAACTTCGGGAAGTTGAATATTCTCATTTGCCGGTTTATCGGTAAAATATACTTTTGATAAAGCATTTCCGAGAAGAACTTCTTCCGGAAAGAAAACTCTGTTTTTTGAAATAAAATCTTTTATTTCTTCTTTTGCTTCATTTAAAGACGGCAAAACAGGATAAATCGGTTTTTTGCATTTTTGCATTTTTTCATTTATAACATCGTAAGCATCGAAAACTTTGCTTAACCCGGGTGTTCCGAAAATAACAGCCATTGCGTCAATTTCTTCAAAATTATTTTCACAAGCATCAATAATGTTGTCTAATTGTTCTGCCGTTCCGGTTGCCAAAAAATCAATCGGATTTGCAACGGATGAACCGGGATATAGTTTTTCTAAAAGTTCATCTGCTTTTTTGCCTTTTATTTGCGGAATATTTAACCCCCCTTTTTCAAGTGCATCGGTTAACATTACCGCAGGACCTCCGGCATGTGTTATTATTGCAATATTTTTTCCTTTTAATTCGGGGAGCATAAAAACTGAAGCAACAGTTATGAGTTCTTGTCTTCCGTAGCAACGAACAATTCCTGCTTTTTTAAAAAGTGTATCAACTGCGACATCAGAACTTGCCAAAGCTCCTGTGTGTGAGGATGCTGCACGACTTCCGGCATCTGAACTTCCGGATTTAACAGCAGCAATTTTGCAACCTTTCCTGATTAAAGAACTTGCATGTTTTAAAAGTTTTTGAGGTTTATCAATTTGTTCCAAGTATAAAAGTTTAACTTTTGGGCTGATACCTTCCTCATAAGTATTGTCCATATACTCTAAAACTTCCTCTACACCTGTTTGAGCACTGTTTCCTACGGAAAAAACATTTGCAAACCTTAATCCGTTGGGAATTCCGAGTTCCATAATAAATACGGCTGTTGCACCCGAACCTGAGATAAAATCAACGCCTTGCGAATCTAATTTGGGAATAGGAGAAGTAAAAACACCGTGATAATTCGGTGTTAAAACACCTATACCGTTCGGACCGATTAACACACCATTAACATTATTAATTATATTTACGATTTCTTGTTCAATTAATGCACCTTCCTCACTTGTTTCAGAAAACCCTGCCGAAAGTATTATGAATGCTTTTGTGTTTTTAGTTTCTGCAAGGATTTTTATTGAATCGGTACAAAATTTGGCTGCAATTGCTAGTATTGCCAAATCTGTTTGAGGTAAATCGTTAACATCTTTATATGATTTTATTCCTTGAACTTCTTCTTGTTTAGGGTTTGCAACATATAATTTTCCTTTATAGTTGCCTTTAATAATGTTATATAAAACTTTGCCTCCGGGTTTATGAATATCATCAGAACCTCCGATTACAGCAATACTTTGAGGATTTAATAATTGTTGATTTATCATATTAAGTTTATATTACTTTATAGATTTAACAAAAGTAAAAAAAGCAATTATGTTTTACTATGATATTTTAAAATAAAAAAAGACAGTCTGAGAAAGACCGTCTTTTTTTTATAGAAATAATATTTTAGTTATTTGTTTTTTTACCTTGATTTTTATTTGTTCTTAAAAATGCTTCGGCTTTTCGTTGAATGTCTCCTGTAATAAGTCTGTCTTTAATTAAGGCTTGAATTTCATTTGTTGTATAAGTATTCAAGTTAAAGTTTGTTCTTACAGTTTGCATCGGAGAGTCATCTCCTTTTTGAGGATTCATATTTTTTAAATAACTTTTTGAAGCCGGTGCTTCCGTCATTACTCCATTAACGAAAGTAAGAGGTCCGCCCTGTGTGTCAGTAAGATAAAAATAGTTATTTGATTCATCAAATTCTGAAATTACATCATATCCGTCAGCAATTGTAACTAAATAATATTCACCGTTAACAGTTGTGGGTATTGAATAAGGCCAACTAAATCTTGCTGTTGAAGGGTCTGCAGCATCCCAATATACCGCTGCGGCAACACTTTGCCCTGAAAGAACATTAACATAATTCCACCAATTACCTATTCCGTCTCCGTTTGCACCTAAGTCTCCGTTTTCTCCTAAATTTCCGTAATCATCAGAGTAATAATCGTAAAGTAATATTCCGTAGTCGTTCGCATCAAAAGCATTATAATAAATAAGTAGTATATTCCAGTCTGTTACAGCATCGACTTGATTTGTTCCGGAATTAAATACATTATATTTAGCTATTCTGTTAACACCTCCGTCATCAATATCTACATACTCCCACGCCATTAGGTCGTATCCGGAATTTATATCACCGTTATCTACTTGATTGTCATTATTTGTATCAGGGTCAGATTGAATATTAGTTGCAACAAATGTACAAAATGCAAAATCACCGCTTACAAAAAAGTTATAATCAATCCAAATGTAACCGTTATCTCCCCATGTCGGTCCCCAAGAGTTAAATACTCTGAATGCACCGTTTGTACCTTTGTTATCATCATAGCCGCAAAGTACCATTGCGTGATAAGCATTAGGGCCGGAATATCCGTATGTATCCGAATAATGAACGTCACTACTGTTAAAAGACATAAAGTTATCCCCTAGTTTTGCACCGAAAGATAATAATCTTTTTTGGGATAAGTATTGTTTAATTGTGTTAATATCAACTTCAACTTCTCTGTAACTTTGAATTTTGTGATTTACTGCAACATTATTTTCAGATGAAGAAGGAGAGCTTGAACAATCTCCTAAATTAGTATAAGGTGAAGTTGAAACATCAGAGATACCTGTGCTTAATAATACATCATAAGCCGGTTCAAAACCTGTACCGCTACAGTCTGCACCTTTACTTGCACTTGGAATAGACCAAAATAAAAATCTCGGACTGTATTTTTGGCTTTCGGTAAAAGATGTTCTTCCTTCTCCTTTTGCATCCATATATGATTTATGTCCGTATCCCACAGCCCATGCTACACATGTTCCGTATTGACCTTGGTCTCCTACCGGCGGAAGGTAAGAAGACAAATCAATGCTTGAAGGTAAATTTCCCGAGCCAAAGTTTATATCATCTTCAATATTTGATAAATCATCACCGTTACCACCGAGACCAAACCACCCCAATCCATTACTGAAATCAGGATTTTCAGGATCGCAACTCGGAAAAAATAAAACAGCACCGAAGATAAAGCTTCCTGCTATTAAAATTGAAATTAATTTTTTCATATTATATAAGGTTTAAAAGTTAAAAATTATGTTTAATTCAGTAAAAATAGTAATATTTTTCGTAACAACGCCGATATTAGTTGAGTTTTTCCGTTTTACTTCATTAAATTAATCATTTTTCGACAATTATGTACTTCGTATTTTCAATAATATAATCGCTTCCTTTTTTTATATTACAGTTAAACTTTTCAGGGTCTGAAATATAAAAAACACTGTTCTTAAAAGTAAAAACTCCGATTATCTCAGAATTATTGTATGTTGTTTTTCCGAAAAAAACACAATCTTTAAATTCTGATATAAAATTAAACTTTGTTTTGATAAATTCTGTTCTTCCTCTGAAAACTGAGTTATTGAAATTTACTTTTTTAATAAATTCAGAATAATTAAAAAAAACATCATCAAAGAACTTAACATTTGTAAAGTCTGCATTTTTGTTAAATTTACTTGCTCCGAAATGAACAGGGTTATTAAATTTAGATAATTGGAACAAAACATTATCGTCAAAAATTGTTTCAAAAAAATTCATATCCCCGTTTGCAAACATTAAATTAAACATTGCAGCTTTTTGAAAATGAACTTTTGAAAAATAATTCTTTTTAAAATTAAAAGCACAAGCTTCAAATGAAACAAACTCTTGAAATTCTGATTCAGAAAAATTTACAAGTTCGTTAAAATCTGAAGACGTAAAGTTTACCGTATCTTGAAAAGTACATGAAATAAAAGTAACATTTTTATTAAAGTTTGATACTTTGTATATTTCATTTTCTTGTTTTCGTGCAATAACTTTTCCTTTAAACGTGCAGTTATGAAACAAAATTGACGAGTTTATATGATATTTCTGTAAAAAAGGTGTTTCCAAATTAAAATCCTCAGAATTCAAAAAATTAATATCTCCTATAATTGTTGCATCTTTATATACAATATTTTCTTCGTTTCTTATTTTTTTATTTATTTCGGAAGCATTTATTATCTTATTTCTTGCTTCTTGGTTAACAGTATTTTGCTTTTCTTTGTTTTTACAAGAATAAAACAGTAAAAATACGAATAATACTAAAACAATTTCTTTTTTCATTTTTATTTATTTGATAATAAACTTAATACAAATGTTCCGGCTTCTTCCTGTGTTTTCCCTACAGAAATAAATCCGTGATTTTTTAAGATTACAAAGTTATATTTTTTTAACGTATTCAAAGTATCTTCGGCTAATTCAATTGTGCCGTAGGGTAATTCTGTTTTTGTTTCGGGAAAACCGTTTTCTTTTGCTCGTTTCATAATATGCTTTGAATGTCCGTGAAAAACAGCATTAATATCCGATCTGTTTTTATAAATTAAACCATGCATTAAAGTTTCGGAAGACGGTGCTTTTAAACCGTTTGCAACAACTGTATTTTTGTTAATATTACAGGAAATAACCTCAGAAAAATCAGTATGTAACATAGAATGATTTAACGCTGTTCTACCGGCAGTTATAATAAAAACATCGGAATTCAGTTTTGTTCTGAAACTTAAATTACCCGAAGAGCCCCCGGGATAAAGAGGAGCAAAATCATATCTGTTAAATATACCGCACCATTTTTTTAACAGCACGATATGAGGATGCAACGAAATCCGTTTCATTTTCTGAATATAAAAAAACTTAGTTCCGGTATAAATTTCTGCCATTAAATAAATTTTTAATAAAAGTATATCTATTTTTTGGAATATTACAGTTCATAATTTTATTTTTGCTTAAATTTTTATTTAAACATGCAAAAACAGTTTATATATATATTATTTATTTTGCTCCCTAATTTGTTGTTTTCACAAGCAGCAATACTGGAAAAAGATAAAATTATAATCGGAGACCAAATTACATTCAGCCTTCAAATTGATAAAAATAAGGGAAAAGATATTCAATTTCCGGTGTTTGAAAATAATATTATTGAAGGTATCGAAATAATTGAACATTCTGACATTGAATCTGTTGATAAAGGAAAAAGACTTCGCCAATCCTATATCATTACTTCTTTTGATGATTCTTTATTTTTAATAAAACCGTTTAAGTTTATTGTTGACGGAAAAGAACTTGAAACAAATCCATTAAGATTACAAGTTTCAAATTATCAACCGGATTCTGCATTTATCAGTAAAATTGATACTACACAACAAATTCCGATAGCAGATATTAAACCTCCTTTGGAAACTCCTATGACTTTTAAAGAGTTTTTTAAACGTTTTTGGATTTATATTTTAATTATTCTGATTGGAATTGCATCTTTTCTTATAATTAAACATATCATCAAAAAAAGAAAAGCAAACCAACCGATTTTTGCAAAACCGAAACCTAAAATTCCGGCACATATTCCGGCTTTAAAGAAATTGGAGACTTTGAAACAAGAGGAACTTCATAAAAAAAATGATTTAAAACCGTTTTACACAAAACTAAGCACAATTATCAGAACATATATCGAAGACAGGTTTAAAATTTCAGCTTTAGAATCAATTACAAGTGAAATAATCAATGATTTTAAACAAACTGAATTTGCAACGGATGATATAAACAGCAAATTGAAAGATTTATTATCATTATCAGATACAGTTAAATTTGCAAAAAACAAACCCGATGATTACAGAAATGAAATGATGATTGAATATGCTTTTTCTTTTGTGAATCATACAAAGGAGATTGAAGTTACAAAAGAAGAACTTAAAACTGAAAATAAAGACTAATTATGACCTATGCACATCCGCAATATTTATGGTTTTTACTCAGATTAATACCTTTATTATTATGGTATATCCTAAAAAAAAGAAAATCTCAAGCAAGTATTCGGTTTTCTTCAACGGAAGTTTTTAAAACGTATAAAAAACCTTTACGTCAATATTTACGTCATGTTTTATTTTTGATACGAATGATTATTATTGTATTATTAATCATTATTTTGGCTCGTCCTCAAACAGAAAAAACAAATGAAAAAGTAACAGAAGGAATTGATATAGTCATTGCTTTGGATATTTCGGGAAGTATGTTGGCTCAGGATTTTAAACCGAATCGTTTGGAAGCATCAAAAGATATAGCGGTTGAATTTATCACGAAACAAGAGTTTGACCGTATCGGTTTGGTAGTTTTCAGCGGAGAAAGTTTTACACAATGCCCCGTAACCCTTGATCATGCCGTTTTAATTAATATGTTTAAAGATATTAAGCAAGGTTTAATTGAAGACGGAACAGCAATCGGCTACGGACTGGCAACAGCAGTTAATAATTTAAAAGACAGCAAATCAAAAAGCAAAATTGTGATTCTGTTAACCGACGGTGAAAATAATGCCGGCAACATTGACCCGATGACCGCAGCCGATTTAGCAGCCAAGTTCGGTATTAAAGTGTATACAGTCGGTGTCGGGAAAAATGGTTTTGCTGACATGCCTGTCCAAACCATTTTTGGGCAGCAATTGCAACAGGTTGAAGTTAAGATTGATGAGGAAACACTCAAAACAATTTCTAAAAAGACGGACGGGAGATATTTTAGAGCAACGGATAATAATTCATTAAAACTGATTTATGAAGAAATTAATAAACTTGAAAAAGATAAAATAAAGGAAAAGCTTGAAAAATACAGAGATGAAGAATTTATGAAATTCTTATTTCCGGCTTTATTATTATTAATTTCAGAAATGCTGTTAAGACTTTTTGTATTTAGAAATATTCCGTAAAAACTTAAATAAACAACGACAATGAATTTGTTTCAATTTAAAAATCCTGAAAATTTATGGCTCATAATCATTATTCCGCTGATAATCGGATTATATATTTTTGCTCAATATTTAAAAAACAAACAAATTAAACAATTAGGAAACAAAGATTTAGTTCTGAAATTAACTCCTGATTTCTCAAAATATCGTATTATCTTTAAATTTACTGTATTACTGTTTGCTGTTTTTTTTATAATTATTGCTTTAGCACGTCCGCAATCAGTCAGTAAAGTAAAAACCGATGCCGGAAAGAACCGAGAAATAATAATAGCCCTTGATGTTTCAAACAGTATGTTGGCAGAAGATATAAAACCAAACAGGCTCGGAAGAGCAAAGCAAATGATATCAGATATTTTTCATAATAACCCGGCTGACAGAATCGGCTTAATTGTATTTGCGGGCGATGCTTTTGTTCAAATTCCGGTTACTTCAAGCTTTGCTTCGGTTGATGTATTTTTGTCTTCGATTGATACAGAAACAGTTCCCGTACAAGGAACTAACATCACAAAAGCCATAGAAATGTCAGTAGCAATGTTTGATGAAACAGAAAACAGTGAAAAGCTGATATTAATATTGACCGACGGAGAAAATCATGAACAAAAAGCCATTGAGGCTGCAAAAAAAGCACATGAAAAAGGAATAATTATTTCAACCGTAGGTGTAGGTAAAAAATTTGCAGTTCCTATTCCCGACAGAAATACCGGTAATTATAAGAAAGACAAAAACAATAAAGTAGTTCTTACAAAATTAAATAACCTTATTCTTACACAAATTGCTAATGCCGGAGGCGGTAAATATTTTGAAACCGGAAATTTCTTTACAGACATTGAAAAAATTCAAAAACAAATAGACGGACTTGGAAAAACAAACGGAAAAACTGAAATAGAAGAATATGCAGACCTTTTTCCGTATTTTATTTTTATAGCATTAATTCTCTTGGTTTTAGAATTTATATTTCTTGAGCGCAGAAATCATAAATTGTCGAATTTGAGTATTTTTAAATAGATGACGGTTATACCGAGAATTATGAGAACTATTTCAAGACAACTATTCTTAATATTATTCGGGTTATTATTTTCTGTATCAATTTATTCACAAAATAAAATTGACAGTTTAAAGAATGTTTTGAATTCTGAAATTTCTGATACCTCTAAAATTAGTACGCTTAAAGCACTTTCAACAGTATTTCTTAAAATAAATAAGGATACAGCAGTTTATTATGCTTTAAAAGCTTATGCTTTAGCTGTAAAGACCAAAGTGATAGATATCGTTGCTTCGGCAGCTTGTAATCTTGCCGATGTTTATTATTACAAAGATGAATTAAATTATGCGATTAATTATTATAAAATTGCTGCAGAATATGAAAAAAAGATTCATGGTGAAATTTCTGACGAATATGCAGCAAGGTTAGGAGATATCGGTTATTGTTTTTTTAAACTCGGGATATATGATATTTCTGTTTCATACTTTGAAAAGTCATTAGAAATTGTTAGAAAAACTAAGAATCTTGATGAAGTATATACAAACATTAACAATATCGGACTGGTATATCATACTTGGGGTGAATATGATAAAGCAATAATTGCTTTATCGGAAGTTCTAGAGTTTGATTTAAAACAAAATAATTATATAAATATTTCTTCTTCGTATAACAATATCGGTAAAATATATGAAACTTGGGGTATATACAAACAAGCCACAGATTATTATACAAAAGCTTTAGATTATTCAAAAAAAACTAATAATTTATCACAAATTGCTGTGCGTTACAGTAATCTCGGAATGGTTTCCTTCAAACTTGGGAACTTCGACTTGGCATCGGAGTATTTAATCAAAGCAATTGAATTAGACCTTAAAGAGGGAAACCTTGTAAAAGTTGCTGTTCGACAAAACGAGTTGGGAAGAATTATAGCAGCAAAGGGAGATTATAAACTTGCTGTTGATTATAATATGAAAGCTCTGAACACCTTTAGAAAAGCAGGCATACAAAGCTCACAATCAATAGTTTATAAAGACCTGGGGGATATTTATAGAAAAATGAAACAATATTCTTTGTCTGAAACCAATTATCTTGCAGCTGTTAATATTTCAAAAGAAATTGGTTCAATAGATAATGAGCTGTATGCTTATAAAGGGCTGTCAGAATTATTTAAAATTACCGGGCATTTTCAAAAATCATTACTTTACTACATGAAATATGACAGTCTTAGTACGATTATCTTTAATAAAGAAAATAACAAACAAATCTTAGCTTTTGATATAAAATATGAAACCGAGAAAAAAGAAAAAGAAATTGAACTTTTAAAAAATGAAGCCATAATTAAAGATGTTAAACTAAGCAGAAGCAAAATAGTATGGATTTCATTGCTTGTCATTTCTGTTTTACTCATCAGCATTGCTATTATCTTGATTAAAAGAAATAAATTAAAAACTGAGATTAATAAAATTCTGAAGGAAAAAAATAAGCAATTAAATATTTTGAATGCAACGAAAACAAAATTTTTTGCTATTATTTCTCATGATTTATTAAATCCGCTTTCGGCGATTCATACTTTAACAAATGCAATTGAAACCTCTTTTAATAATATTGACAAAGATCAATTACTTGACTTTATAAAAGAACTAAATAAATCATCGGAACAGACCTATTTATTGCTTCAAAATTTATTGGCTTGGGCATCTTTAAATAACGGAAGGATGAAATATATACCTGAATATGTTAATTTAAATATTCCGGCAAATGAAGTGATCTCAGTTTTACAAATAAATGCAGATGAAAAAAAGATAAGTATTAATACTGATATTCCTGACAATATAGTTGCTTTTATAGATAAGTTAATGATATCAACAGTATTACGAAATTTAGTTTCAAATGCAATTAAGTTTTCTTCCGAAAAATCATTGATAACTGTTTTTGCTAAAGTAGAAGATAAAATGATAATAATTAGTGTTAAAGATAACGGGGTCGGAATGAGCAAAAAAGATGTTTCGAAATTATTCCGAATTGATGTTGAGAGTAATGCTGTCGGCAATCATCCGGAAAAAGGAACCGGTCTTGGTTTAATTTTATGTAAAGAACTGACAGAAAAATGCGGAGGCAAAATTTGGGCAAAAAGTGAACTTAATAAAGGTAGCGAATTTATATTTACAGTTCCGAGAAAAAAACAGTAAATTTGTGCATGAACAAAATCAAAGTTTTTATTGTTGATGACCATAAAATAGTTCGCAATGGACTCTTTGCTATGCTTATTGCTAATAAAGAAATCGAAGTTATCGGTGAAGCCGGAAACGGAGAGGAACTTTTTAAAAGTCTAAATAATAATATTCCCGATGTTATTTTGCTGGATATATCAATGCCGGGGATTTCAGGTGTTGAAATCAGTAAAATCCTCTCAGATAAATATCCCCAAATTCAAATACTGATTATTTCAATGAATACAGATGAAAGAACTATTTTATCTGCTTTAAAAGTCGGCATTAAAGGTTTTTTGCCGAAAGATACCTCCAAAGAAGAGTTGATAAAAGCAATTATTTCTGTTAATATCGGTAATGAATACTTCGGAACAGAAATTTCTCAAATTATTTATAAAAACTATATTGAAAGTATAAATCCGGGATCAAAGCAAAATAAGCTTGAAATAACTGAACGAGAAATTGAGGTTATCAGATATATTTCTGACGGATTGTCTTATAAAGAAATCGGAACAAAAATGTTTATCAGTCCCAGAACTGTTGAAACCCACAGAAACAATATCCTTTCCAAATTAAAACTGAGAACCAATATCGATTTGGTTAAATATGCAGTTAAAAACGAAATTATCAACCTTTAAAATAATTATTTAAAAAAGTTTCTAAGTGATTTCCCCTACTGTAATTTCAGGGAATTAACTGATTGATAAGTCTTCGAAACTCATCTACATTTGTCATGTGTCAGATAATTCTTATTTTAGTATTAATCCTTAAAAAATAAAAATGCCTAAACTATTTAGAACAGACATTCAATCGGAAGCAGATGTGAAAGTTTTTATCAGTGATATTCGCTCAGAAGCAGATATTGTAGTATATGAAACTCAAAATGAGTGGGAAGCCACAGAAAAACAAATTTGGTGCTATACAAATATTCAAAGTGATGCAGATAAAATCATATTTTTTGCAAGCGGTGTATGGGATGCAGATATTGTAATTTTTAAAACTGATATTCAGTCAGATGCAGAAATAGTTAACAGTTCAAAAACAGATTTACTTTAATATTTTTAATTCAAATAATACCAAAAATCTCTAAAAATGAAAACAAACAAATTAATACTGTTATTATCAGTGCTGTTTATATTTACATTTCAAACAGCAATGACATCACAAATTAGTGTAAACAGCTTAAAAAATAAAGCAAAATCATTTAAAACAAAATCAAACTCTGAAACGAATTCGAGCTCTGTTTCAAATACAAGTTCAAACTCTACAACAGAAAGTAAAAATGAAACGGTTTCAACAAATAATTCAGGAACAGCTAAGATAATTTATGTTTCAAAATCCGGGAGTAATAAAAATGACGGAACTAAAAGTTCGCCCTTAAAGAATATCGATAAAGCCGTACAAAAAGCTATGCCCGGAGATAAAATTTATATTGCCGAAGGCATATATAACGGAACCTTCGGTGTCGGATATATTGAAACGGATAAACCATTAAAACTGTACGGAAGTTGGGATTCCGATTTTACCGGACAAGACATTATAAATCATCCGTCAATTTTTCAACCGGATAATGCTCGCGGCGGAAAAGGTCGTAAAGCTCTTTTACGATTTACAAAAGAAGTTGACGGTACATTCATCGACAATATTGTATGGGATATGGGCGAACGAAATTGTTACGATTTAAAAGACGGTTTTGTAGAAGGTGTAGAAGGCGGAAGAATACGCCGGTCATCAGAACCATTAGCCGGAAAAAATAGTACGGTTGAAGAGCCTTGTATTTCAATACGTTCCGGAACATTAGGCGGTGATGTATGCATTCAAAATTGTGTGTTTGTAAACGGAGCAAGTTTCGGAATTCAAGCAGCACATAAAAGCGGATTATTTAAAGTCTTAAATAATGTTTTTGTTGCCAATCGTATGGCAGCTGTCGAAATATTCGGAACTTGTGCCGGAAGTAAGGAGAAAGCAAATATGGTTGCCTGCGGTGATGTTGAAATTGCAAATAATACCGTTCTTTTTACATGGAGTCGGTTAAAAGATTTCGGTGATATGGGCTACGGAATCAGAATTATGACCAAATTGAAATATAACATTCATCATAATATTATAGGAGCTAACATTATGGGCGGAATTGATAATTCAAGGTTTTGCAAAGATGAATATGTGAAAATTGATAATAACATCTTTTTCGGTAATAAAGGCGGTGATTTAGAATATTATCCTGCAAGCAATGTGGAGTTAAAGTTGAATGTTGATGAATTTGAAGATCTTGAATTTGAATCCGTCAGTAATAATAAAAGTGTAGCACCGCCATTGTCTGTAAATCAAGCGTATTTAAAAGGTTTTTTTAAAGCAAGTTACAGTGAAACGACTAACTATGATCCTAATTCAGCCGAAAATCAATGGGCAAGAGCATTGGGCATGAACCAACAAGGCACAATGTCATCAAAAGTATCAATGTTCATGAATAAATATCCTTGGAAAGAAACATTACAATTATTCGGAATGAGCAAAGAAGCAGGTGCTCAGAAACCATAATTTAAACAGTTTTTAAATATGAGTGAAAACCGATAATTTATTTTATCGGTTTTTCTTTTTGCAGAGATTATTTATATTTGAAGCATGAACAACCAAGAACTTATTAAACAAACAATATCTTTCGTAAAACAAAGCTTATCAGAAGCCGAAGGCTCACACGATTGGTGGCATATATACCGAGTTTGGAAAAGTACACAACAGATTTTAAAGACAGAAAAAGCAAATCTGTTAATTTGTGAACTTGCAGCTTTATTGCATGATATTGCCGATCATAAATTTCATAACGGAGATGAAACAATCGGGCCAAAAAAAGCAAGAGAATTCTTGACTTCTTTGAAACTTGGTGATGAAACGATTGAAAGTGTGGTAAAAATTATTGAAAATATTTCTTTTCTCGGCGGACATAATAAAAGTAATTATTTCTCACAGGAACTTGCTGTTGTTCAGGATGCTGACCGATTAGATGCCATCGGAGCAATCGGAATTGCAAGAACATTCAGTTACGGAGCTTATAAAAAAAGAGAAATATACAATCCGGAAATTAAACCGAATTTAAAAATGAGTAAAGACGAATATAAAAACAGCACAGCTCCTACAATTAATCATTTCTACGAAAAATTATTACTTTTGAAAGATAAAATGAATACCGAAACCGGAAAAAAAATAGCCGAAAAGCGGCATAACTTTATGCTTCAATATCTTGATAATTTTTATAACGAGTGGGAAGGAAATGTGTAATTTAAGGATTAATTAAATATGAAATGTAAGTATTGCCAAGCAGATAATAAAGAAGGACGAGACAGATGTTTTTCTTGTAATGCTCCTTTGCCGAAACGCTCAAAATTAACCGATAAGGACAAAGAAAGTTTAAAAAATTATATAAGCAGTGTTGAAAATATGCTGATAACTGCACAAAGCAATGAGGACGGAAAAGTTGCAATGGTACTTATTTTAACCGTATTACTTTGGATTGTTATCGGTGTATTAATGTTTATTTATTTAAATATTCACTTTATTTTCACAATTCTGATAATGCTTATAATCGGCTTTGTATTTTTTATGGTTTTCGGTCTTAATATGGATAAAATTTCATATAATGCAATGAAGAAAGAATTTCACGGCAAAATAAAAGATGACATTAAAGATTATCTGAAAGCCATGCATTTCACAATTTCTGATTTTGAAACAGTTGCAGGAGATTTTTTAAAAGAAGACTCTCCATTAAACAACTTTTTAACCGATTTGTAAATAACTATTAATTATAACTATATTTGAAAAATAAATATTAAAATTTATTAAACTCTTTAAGATGATAAAAATTGAAAAACCCGATAATCTCGTCGATCATTTTGAAATCGCAACCGAAAAATTTAAAAATAATAAACTCTTCGGTACAAAAAATAAACAAACCGGTGAGTATGAGTGGATCACATATGACGATGTTCGAAAAAAAGTTGATGACTTCAGAGGCGGATTGGCATCTTTAAACATTCAAAAAGGCGACGGAGTAGCTATCATTGCCAATAACAGAACTGAATGGGCTGTGGCTGCATTTGCAACATACGGTTTGGGTGCTCGATTTATTCCGATGTACGAAAATGAAATTTTAAGAACTTGGCAATACATTACAAACGATGCAGACATAAAGTTTTTATTGGTTTCAAACAAAGCTATTTATGAGCAAGTAAAACATTTTAAAGATGAAATTAAGTCTTTAGAGTATATATACATTATTGAAGACGACAGTGAGCTGAGTATGCAACATCTTGAAAAAGTCGGTAAAGAAAATCCTGTTGCTTCCGTTAAACCTGATGTTAATGATATTGCTGCTTTAATTTATACCTCCGGAACAACCGGTGAACCGAAAGGTGTTTTATTAACACACGGAAATTTTATTTCAAATGCAAGAGCAGGAAACAGAAGATACAGTAAATTGTTTAATGAAAATTCAAGAAGCTTGTCTATTCTTCCGTGGGCTCATAGTTACGGTCAAACAGCCGAAGTATATAATTGGTTTTTTACCGGAGGTTCAATCGGCTTTATGGAAAGTGTTGAAACTTTGGCAGAAGACTTACTGAAAGTTAAACCTACCTTTTTAATTGCTGTTCCGCGTGTTTTTAACAAAATTTACGACGGTATTCATGCAAAAATGAATGAAGAAGGCGGTATCAAAAAGAAATTGTTTGATATGTCTCTTAAAGCAGCAAAAGAATATCGTGAGCAAAACGGAAAAGTCAGTTTAGGAACAAAATTAAAATTAAAAATCGGAAATAAATTGGTCTTCTCAAAGATACATGCAAAATTCGGCGGAAAATTGGAAGCATCAATTACGGCAAGTGCAAAAATGAACAATGAAATTTCCTTTTTCTTTCATGATATCGGCTTACCGGTTTACGATTGCTATGGTTTAAGTGAAACCTCACCGGCAGTTACAATGAGCAGCCCGGAACTTAACAAATCCGGAAGTGTAGGTACAACTGTTGAATTTGTTGAAGTCAGAATTGATAAATCAATGATGAATGATGAGAGTGACGAAGGTGAAATTCAAGTAAAAGGACCCAATATAATGGTCGGATACCATAACAAACCGGAAGCCACAAAACAAGTTTTTACAAAAGACGGTTGGTTTAAAACCGGCGATATAGGAAAAATTGATGAAGACAGTTATGTTTATATTACAGGAAGAATTAAAGAACAATTTAAATTAGAAAACGGTAAATATGTGTTCCCGGCAGCTATTGAAGAAGATATTCGATTATTGCCTTATATTGAAAATGCAATGATTTTCGGAGACGGAAAACCGTATAATGTATGCATTGTTATTCCGGATTGTTCTGTTCTGGAAAAAACAGCCGAAATTCTAAAACTTAAAACCGAAGTTAATAAGTTGGTACATCTGCCTCTTGTACAAGAATTTATGGCTATTGAAATTCGTAAAAGTTTAAAAGACAAATACGGAAATTATGAAATACCCAAAAAGTTTATTTTTACGGATGAAGACTTCACAATAGAAAACGGAATGCTCACTCAAACCTTAAAACTTAAACGAAGAGTGGTAATTGAAAAATACAAAGGACAAATTGAAATGCTTTATAAAACTTAGATACTAAAAATCAATATTTATTTTTACCGTAATATTTCTTCTGTTTTGCGGAAGTTTTGAAGCATAATATATTCCGTTTGCACTTCTTACACCGGGATGAAAATATTCTGTATCTAAAATATTATTAACTAAAATTTCAGCCGAAATACCTTTATAAATATTATAAGAAATTGCATTATTCAAAACAAAATAAGCATCAATTTTATTTAAAGGGTTGTTTGATACTGTTGTTTCCTTTCCGGTAGGTTTTTTACCCGACCAATTTGCTCGCAAATTAATATTCAATTTATCAAAAAATAATGCATTTATTCCGAAATTCAAATGATGGCTTGAAATATCTCCTATTCTTGTTTTTTTTCCGGTAATATTATATGGCTTCGTAAAAGTGTAATTAATGTATGTCGAATAATTTGAATAGTTAAAATACAAATTACTCTGTAAACCTTTAATGTTTACATTCCCTATAGCTTGATGTTGGGTAGTCGTTACCAAATTTCCGCCGTCATCAACAAAGCTTACGTCAACAGTTCCTATTGCACCCGTATAATAAGAGTTGTAAGCAACAAAATCAATAAAAAAATAATTATTTGCTTTCCAACTGAAACTATATTCTGAATTTTTTACTTTTTCGGGCTTCAAATTAGGATTATCTAATAATCTTCCCGGTGTTGTGCTGTATTTTGTCCAATAACCGGCATCCATAAATGCCTCTGAATAAATAGCTTTAAATACAAAATTTAAAGGAGACCAAACAATTGCTGCTTTAGGGTTAAAAACGGTTCCGTATCCTCCGGTTAATCTTATTTTGTTATTATCAACCCTGCCTCCCAATATAAAATTAAAGTTTTTAAACGGTGAATACCCTGCTTGCATAAAAAAGCCGAAATCTCTGCTGAAATAATGATTTCCGCCTTTTGAATTATCTAAATAAGCTGTTTCTTCAGGATTTTCAGTTTCTCCGAATAAATAAGCTCCTTGAATATGACTTACTCTGAACTCAATTCCGGTTATCAAATTAAAGTTATCATGCGGTGTGTATTCTAATCTTAATTCAGATCTTAATTGTTGCGAGTAAGTTTGCCACCATGTTCTTGTCCAATTCGGAACCTGAATTGAATCAACAGGCAATAAAAATATATTTCCGTCGGTAGTATCAGCTATATCA
Source organism: Bacteroidales bacterium (assembly GCA_021648725.1). NCBI lineage: Bacteria > Pseudomonadati > Bacteroidota > Bacteroidia > Bacteroidales > Bacteroidales bacterium. Next base: position 27,440 of record JAKISF010000032.1, read on the forward strand.
ACAAGCTTATATTCTTTATTAAAATACCCTTTGTAATATAATTCTTCACATTCACCTGTTAGTTGATGAACTTTGAAATTTGAAAAATTGGTCAAGGATAATTTATCTGAAAACTTTTTCTCATATTTTGTGTAAAAAAAAGTGTTTTTAGGAATCCAGCTGGCTCCGTTTGAAGGACCTAATTCGAAATTATCTCTGTACCAAGCTCCATATCCCTCATCACGCTTAAAACTCTGAAAACCGAGTGTAAAATCATAAATTTTTAACTTTCCGTAAAAAAGATAATCCTTTGTTTGATTACTGTACTCAGGCTTTATCCCGTTCAAAACAGAAGAATTATAATACATTGCATTATCTAAATCCATTGCCTTTTGTGCAACAGTATCATTTGTTATTCCTAAAATCTCTTTATAATAATTTATATCATAAGCTCCTAAATCATAATCCCAGTCAGGGTAATTTGATAAATCTTGTTCGTCTGAATTAAAAATTCTTCCTGTTAAAATTAAAGAAACATCTTTTGTTCCCACAGCTATGCTCAAATCAGCAAATCGAGTATTCCAAGTTCCGTATCCGAATTGAGATTTCAGTCCTATTTTTCTGTCTTTTGAAATAATTTGCTCTGCTGTTTTTGTAACAATATTAATTACTCCCAAAAATGCATTAGCTCCGTATATAGTTGCGGCAGGTCCGTATACTATTTCAACTCTTTCAATATTACTTAAAGGATATTGTCTTGAAAGCCAAACACTGTTACTCCAAAGATCGTTTTCCTCAACTCCGTCAATCATTAATACAGTTTTTTCAGTATTCTTTGTACGATACCCTCTTTGATAAATTTGAGAATAATGAGTTCCGTTCCCGCGAGAAATATCAAAACCCGGTAAATCATGAAATAATTGTTCCAAATCAACATATCCTCTGCGTTTAATCTCTTCTTTTGTAATAACAATAACTGTTTGCGGAGTTTCTAACAGTTTTTCAGGCTTTTTTGAAACCGATGAAATTTTCAACTCTAACAATTCTTCAAGAGACATAGAAAACAAATTATTCTTAATTGTATCATTTTGTGAATACAGTTTTCCTAAGCTGATAATAAAAACAAGAATCAAATATATTATTCTCATAATCAAAGAAGTTTTACATTTAAGATTGTAGTTTAAAAAATAATTTGTAACTTCGAAATATTAAAAAACTTGTATTTAAGCATTGAATGTACTAAGATAATAACTATTTTCTTAATATTATAGATTTTGACTAAATTTCTTCGAACATATATATTTTCAACAATACTGTTAATATCTGCCAACAATTTTTCTTATGCACAGGTTTACTCTGATTCTGAAATTAAGTCAGGGTTTATATATCAATTCGGATTAAATATAAGGTGGGAAAACGAAAATAATATAAAAAAATTTAAAATTGCCGTTTACGGAAATGATAACTCAATTTTACCTTATTTGGAACAATTATCACAAACTAAAACCTTAAAAAATAAACCGATAGAGATTCTGCAAATTAATAACATCAGAGCACTTCTTAAATATAAGCCTCATATTATTTATGTTAATGAATCAAAAAATTATGAGTTAAATTCAATTCTTAATCGCATTAAAGGAAAAAATATACTTGTAATAAGTAACAATCTACGTCTGCAGAGGCTTATAATGATAAATTTTGTTTATTCGCAAGATAAAACAATATATTTTGAAATTAATAAAAAAAATATATCTGAACAAAACTTAGAAATTTTACCGAAACTTCTTTTGCTCGGCGGTTCAGAAATTGACATTAAAGAACTTTACAAAGAACAAGAAGTTAAATTAAAAGAAGAAAAAGAAAAAGTTGAAATCTTAAAAAAAGAATTAGAAAGACAAAAAAAATTAATTCATGAGCTTAATAACGAAATTGAAATAAAATTAATTGAGCTCAAAAATCAAAAGAATGAAATATTAGTTCAATATGAAAAAATTAAAAATCAAAAAGAAACATTATCAAAAGTAGAAAATGATATTAATAAACAAAAATTGTTATTGTTGTCAAAAACAAATGAACTAATACGTAAACAGATAAAAATTAACAAGATAGAAGCGGCTATTAAAGAGCAAAATCAAAAAGTAAAAGAAGGAAAAGAAATATTAGAAAACTTAACAACAGAAATAGTTAATAAGCAAAAAGAAATTAATAACCAAGAAGAAGAATTAAACATTAAGTCAATAAAAATTGACAAGCAGCAAAACCTATTAATACTTGCCGGAATAATTGTATTTATCATACTTGTTTTATCAATATTATTATTAAAAAGCAGAAAATCAAAGCAAATAATTAACAGAAAATTAATATACAAAAATATTGAGGTAGTTAATAAAAACAAACAGATTCAAAAGCAAGCCGATGAACTCAGAAAACACAGAAACCAACTTGAACTGCTTGTAGAAGAAAGAACTTTAGATCTCCAAAAAGCCAAAGAAAAAGCAGAAGAGTCAGACAGATTAAAATCAGCATTTTTAGCAAATATGTCTCATGAAATCCGAACACCTATGAATGCAATAATCGGATTCTCAAATTTGCTTAACAGAAAGAAATTTAATAAAAAAAAGAGAGCTGAATTAGTTTCTTACATTATTAAAAGCAGCGATACTCTTTTACATCTTATAAATGATATTATTGATATATCAAAAATAGAAGCCGGGCAAATGACAATTAATAAAGATGACTTTTTTATTGATGAAATATTTGAGGATTTAACTGTATTCTATAAAGAAAAAATTACTCTTTTAAAAGATATCGAATTCAAAATAATTAAGAATAATAAAATAAATTCTAAAATATATACAGATAAACACAGACTTCAACAAGTTTTAATAAATCTTATCAATAATGCCTTAAAATTTACAGAGAAAGGATTTGTTGAAATTGGATATAAGTATTCTTCCGATAAAAATAATATTGTTTTCTATGTAAAAGATTCCGGAATCGGCATAATAGAACAACATCAGAATAAAATATTTAACAGGTTTACAAAACTTGAAAAAGAAAGTGAAAAATTATATCGAGGTGCCGGACTTGGATTATCAATCAGTAAAAATATTGTTAAATTATTGGGCGGAGAAATATGGCTTAAGTCAGAATCAAATAAAGGCTCAACATTTTATTTCAGTATTCCTTTAAATTCCTGAAAATTTCAGCAAAATTAGAATACAGCAACCATCCCAACATTGTAAATTTTTAACTAATTTAAATTGTTAAAAAAAAGTTAGTAAACTTATCAAGTCCGGTTGCACTTTACAAACTTAAGTCATACTTTTGCACTTTCTTTATTCATAGTTTTAAAATAACTTATGCAAAAAAAGAGCGGGCTTGATATTGAGCTCGGAAACAAAGCCTCAAAAATCGCCTACGAATATGCGATTGAGACTTTCCAAAACAGAAACGGAAAGAGAGGAGCCGTCGCCTCTAAATCAAAAGGCGGATTTTCAAACCTTTTAATTTTCGGAAAAGAACGTATCGGCATCGGGTCCGACGGCATAGGCACAAAAGCCGAACTTGCCGAACGCACCGGCATTTATGATACTCTCGGTTACGACCTCGTAGCAATGGTTGCCGACGACCTCGCCGCAATGGGCTTTGAACCGACAAATCTTTCTAATGTTATAGATGTTGATTATATAGACGCTGAAATTATTGACGAATTAATGAAAGGTTTGCGAGATGCCTGTAACTTTGCCGGAATAACGATTACCGGCGGAGAAATTGCCGAACTCGGCAACAGAATCGGCGGTTACGGAGAAAAAATGCACTTCAATTGGAGTTCTACGGCGATAGGTATTTTGCCCGAGAATTTAGAAGAAGCAATAGACGGCAGCAACATAAAACCCGGACAAAAAATATTTGCTTTAAAAAGCAGAGGGTTCAGAAGTAACGGTTTTTCTTCAATACGCAGAATTTTATCCGAAAATTTCGGAAACGAATGGCATAATGAAGCCTATGATGATAAAAATACTTGGGGAGAAAAAATGCTGACACCTTCATTAATTTATTCACCTTTAATTAATGAGATTATTAAATCCGGAACAGAATTAACAGGAGTTGTGCATATAACAGGCGGCGGAGTTTTTGATAATTTACGAAGAGCATTAAAATTAAACAATGTAGGTGCAAAATTGAATAACTTATTCGAGCCTTTGCCTGAAATGATTGAAATTCAGCAAATCGGAAAAGTAAGCAATGAAGATGCCTGCTTGTGGTGGAATATGGGCAACGGAATGCTGTTAGCGGCAGACGAAAAAGAAGCCGATAATATTTTACAAAAAGCAAAACAAATGAATTACGAATGTCGAATTGCCGGCACAGTTACCGCCGGCAGCAATATACAAGTCGAATTTCCGACTTGTAAAATGAGAAAAGAATATTAAAAAGTTTGTCCCACACGGCAGACTTTTTTTATGAAATAATTATTAAAAAAAGAACCATTAAGGCATTAAGAAAAACTTAACTATCCTTAACTTCTTAATGGTAAAAAATAAAACAATGAACAGCATTCAAACACACATAAAACCGGAATACAAAGACACAAAAGGCATCAGCATACAAAATAAATGTAAAAAACAACTTCAAATTGAAACCGGAGAAATAAAAACCTCAAAATTATACACCGTCGATTACGAAATTACCGATGATAATCTTATAAAATTTGCCGAAAATTGTCTGAAAAATAAAATTGCCGATGAAGTTCTTATTAATAAGGTGTATGATAACGAAAAATATAACAGTTTAATCGCTGTTGCACAACTTCCCGGTGTAACCGACGATATAGGAGTTTCGGCACAAACGGCACTGGCGGATTTTCTGAACCGCAAAATTGACATAAATGTTCAGCATATTTTCACGCAAGATATTTTTTATATTGAAAATAAACTTTCCGAAAATGAATTGATGCTTATTGCAAAATCATTTCTCGGGAACCCGCTTATAAATCATATTCAGGTATTTACAAAAGAAAATAACAGCTTTAATTTTACACCTTATGTTCCCAAAGTTGAAATGCAAATTGACGAAACAGTTGAAGAAATTGATTTGGATATTTCAGATGAAGAACTTATAGAACTCTCGGAAGATAAAATTTTGGCTTTAAGTCTTGAAGAAATGAAAACAATTCGCAATTATTTTAAAGACGAAGAAGTTATTGCCGAAAGAAAAAAAACAGGTCTTTCCGAAAAAATGACAGATATTGAACTCGAAGTTTTTGCACAAACCTGGTCGGAACATTGTAAACATAAAGAATTTAATGCCGAAATTACTTATGAAGATAAAACAACCGGCGAAAAGAAGATAATAAATTCACTTTTCAAAACTTACATAAAAGGTTCAACAGATATTATTCAAGAACACTTGAAAAGTAATGATAATCACTGGCTTATAAAAGTTTTTGACGATAATGCAGGAACTGTTCGTGCCACAAAAGACAAACTTTTTGTTTGGAAAGTCGAAACACATAACTCTCCCTCGGCACTCGACCCTTACGGCGGTGCAATTACTGGTATCCTCGGTGTAAACCGCGATATTATGGGAACAGGCATAGGCGGTGCCGAACTTTTATTCAATACAAATGTTCTTTGCTTCGGACCTCCGAATTACGATAAAAAATTATTAAAAGGACAACTTCATCCTCGCAGAATTATGGAAGGCGTGGTTGACGGTATTGAAGACGGCGGCAATAAATCCGGAATTCCCACTGTAAACGGCTCCGTTGTTTTTGATGATCGATTTGCAGGCAAACCTTTGGTCTTTTGCGGAACAGGCGGAATAATGCCCGATAATTATCTCGGCAGAAATTCTTGGGAAAAGCCTATTGATGTAGATGACCGAATTATTATGGCAGGAGGCAGAGTAGGTAAAGACGGTATTCACGGAGCAACTTTTTCGTCAACTGAGATAAATGAGAAGTCGCCGCAATCCGCCGTGCAAATAGGCAGTCCTATTACGCAAAAAAAACTGTCTGATTTTATGATAGTTGCAGCCCGAAAAGGTCTCATAAAAAGCAGCACCGATAACGGAGCAGGCGGTTTGTCGTCATCGGTAGGCGAACTTGCAGAGATTACAAACGGAGCAGTTGTAAATCTTGAAAAAGTACCTTTAAAATATTCCGGTTTAAAATCTTGGGAAATTTTTGTTTCCGAGTCACAGGAGCGAATGACAATTGTTGTCGAACCGGATAAAAAAGACGAATTTTTCAAACTTGCCGAAAATATGGAAGTTGAAGTTACCGATATAGGATACTTCACAAATTCAGGTTTTCTTGATATTCGTTTTAACGGAAAAATTATTCATTACATAGATTTGAATTTTTTACACAACGGTGTTCCGCAAAAGAAAATGGTTGCAGAATGGCAAGCCCCTAAACTGCAAGAGCCTGAAAATATTAAAATTGAAGATTACGAAAATGTACTTTTAAGACTTCTGTCAAGTTTAAATATAAGTTCTCGCGAAAATATTATTCGCAAATACGACCACGAAGTTAAAGGAAAATCAATTATAAAACCCTTAATGGGCGAAAAAGGAACAAGCCCGCAAGATGCAGGCGTTATGCGTTTGGAACACGACAGTTTTGAAGGCATAGCCGTTTCAAACGGAATTATGCCGAAATTCGGCGATATTGATGCTTACGAAATGTCGGCGGGTTCTTTCGATGAAGCTGTTCGTCAGATAATTGCCGTAGGCGGAACTTTGCCTAATACCAAGAAAAACGATGATGTTTTTTGGACGGTAAATGATAATTTCAGCGTTCCGGATAGTTTATATCATCCCGAAAAAAATCCTGACGGAAAAGAGAAGTTAGCTAAACTTGTTCAAATGTGTGAAGCTCTTTACAATATGTCAACTTTCTATGATATTCCGATGACTTCCGGTAAAGACAGTATGAAAAACGATTTTAAAGCCGAAGGCGTAAAAATTTCAGTGCCTCCTACAATAGTTTATTCTATGGTTTCCAAGATTAAAGATGTAAGAAAAACTGTAACTTCCGATTTTAAAGCCGAAGGCGATTTAATTTATCAAGTAGGAAAAACTTACAATGAACTCGGAGCATCGGAATTCTACAAACTTTACGGAGAACTCGGAGCAAATGTTCCGAAAGTAAGAAAAGAAGAGGCGAAAGACACATATTTAAAAATGATGCAGGCAAATGAACAAGATTTAATTTCATCAGCACACGATATTTCGGATGGCGGAATGCTTACAGCTTTGGCGGAATGTCTTATCGGAACCGATTTCGGAGCAAAAATCACAATAGATAATTTAGGCGAGTTAGGTGCAAATGCAAAACTTTTTGCTGAAAGTCATTCCAGATTTATAGTAAGCATAAAACCCGAAAACAAAGAACAATTTGAAAATATTTTTAAAGAAAAAGCACATTATCTCGGAAAAGTTGCAAATAAAAAAGTTATGGAAGTATTTGACAATAAAACAATTATAATAGAAAGTGATTTGGCAGAAATGGAAAATGCTTGGAATGTTGAATTATGAATTTATAAACCATTAAGGCATTAAGTAATATTAAAAAAACTTAACTAATCTTAACTTCTTACCGGTTAAAAAATAAAAAAATGACGAAAAAAGAAGTAACACAATTATCATACGATATTGTAGGCTGTGCAATTGAAGTCCATAAAGAATTAGGACCCGGACTTTTAGAAAGTGTATACGAAAAATGTTTACGCAGGGAACTTGAATTAAAAGGCTACAAAGTAAAACAACAAGTCAATGTGCCGGTTGAATATAAAGGATTAAGTTTAGATGTTGATTTAAGATTAGATTTGCTCGTAAACAATACAATAATCGTAGAATTAAAAGCAATCGAAAATATTCTGCCTGTTCACGAGGCACAACTTCTCACATATATGAAGTTATTAAAAAAACCGCAAGGGTTGTTAATTAATTTCTTTACGGATAATATTACAACGTCAATGAAACCTTTTGTAAATGAATATTTTAAAGAATTAGAAGATTGAATAAATAACCATTAAGGCATTAAGTTTCATTAAGATAAAAACTTAACCATTCTTAACTTCTTAATGGTAAAAAAATGAAAACGAAAACATATAAACCATTAAGGCATTAAGTAATATTATAATACTCCCCAATTTTAGGACAGCAAGTTAAGGTGGAAAATTGAGATAAAAAATTTTAATTTTACCCCTTAAAAAAGCAGTATAAAATGAGTAAAAAAAGAAAACAATTTCAGGCATCATTTAA
>JAKISF010000033.1 GCA_021648725.1 Bacteroidales bacterium
CATCTGGAAAAAAGCCAATGGCATCGACCCTACCCCTGTGGTGCAATATTCCGAACGCAAATCCCTCAGCACCGAGCGCACTTTTGAAAAGGACACGACAAATGTCTCAGCACTCAAAAAACTACTGATTTCGATGGTGGAAAAAATCGCCTTCGAACTGCGCAAAAAACAAAAGCTTACGGGATGCGTCACCGTAAAAATCCGCTATGCCAATTTCGACACCCACAGCCTGCAAAAGCACCTCCCCTACACTTCTTTCGACCATGTGCTGATGGAAACAGCTTTGGAATTATTTGAACGCCTCTATACAAGGAGGATACTCATCCGGCTTATCGGTGTGCGTTTCAGCCATTTGGTGGGCGGCCACCAGCAATTGAATTTGTTTGAAGATGCCCCCGAAATGATCAGCCTCTACCAGGCCATGGACAGCATCCGGCTACGGTACGGAAGGAAAGCAGTGCAAAGGGCGGTGGGGGTTCGCCCACTCCTCCCCGCCCTGAAGGACGGGGAAAATTGGAAATAAAATGAAGCACTTTCTTCAGGTTCATCACCTCGGCACTTTCAACTTTCTCGGGTTTTCCATCGAGAAAAAGATAATCTCTGACGGCTAAGTTCTAATTATAACAGCATTTTGTTTAAAAAGCTCAAACAGATGATATGCCTGGTCTGTGAGAAACATTGTCAAGAACCATTGTTTCAAAGTTGTTTTGCTTTCTCTATTTTATCAGCATAAGCGTACCAGTTCAGATAGTTTTGTAAATATTTTGAACTTACCCCATTAAATGGGCGCAAAAACTTTCTGAGCTCTGCATGGACATTGTTGACTTTTTGCAGATGGATGGTCTTATCATTTTTGTCCACGTGATCTTTGGCCAATAATGCTTTGTGTTTTATGCCAGGGTTGTCTTTGGCAAAAGCCTTAAAAGAAGGGTGCTTGTCCGTTATCAAGGTTGTGTTCCCGGCCAGCTTCCCATCCAATGCCTTTGCGATTTCTTTTTTGCTGAGACGTTTTGAGACAACAGTTTTAAGGTATTTCTCCCCCTTGCGCTCAACTGCCGTCACAACCTGGATAACTGTGACTTCTTCTTTTCCCATGTTCCGTTTGAAATCACCTCCCCGCTTTCTTGATTTTCTGTCCAGATTCCGGCTGCCTTTATTGTTCATAGCCAGCTCCAATTCGTCACACTCTACTTCTGAGCATAACTGTTCAGGCACAAGCTGCTCTAGTGAACTCAATATCTTGCCCTGTAATTCATGCTCTTGCAGCAACCCATTCAATAACTCACTTTGTACGGCCTTTGGCAATTGTGCAAATAATGCCTTAATTTCGTGTCTTGATTTCATTTTACAAAGACACAAAGAATTGCTGTATTGTTCAGAACTTAGCCTTATTTAGTAAATTGCACAAACTTTGAAAAGAGCCAAAAAGCTTAAAAGTTATTCTGAATTTTTTTGGTCCATTAAAAGACCAATAAAAAAAATTCGGAAATAACTTTTTTGCGGACTCTGAACAAGGTAAATAATTATAAAAAAAGGTCAACCTATATCAGGATAATACAAAAGAGACTTAGTAAATAGCGATATTAAGAGTATCAAACCATATAAAAGGAAAACTATGAAATCATTAGTATATTGCGAAGGTGAATTTGGAAAGATAGATGGCAAGGTTGCGAATGGGCTTGCCAGACATTCTGAAAAGTATCAGATTCTTGGAATTATTGATAGTACAAAAGCCGGTCTCGATGCCGGAGAATTTCTTGATGGAATAAAAAATGGAATCCCAATATTCCAAAGTAGCGAAGATGCCATCGAGACTTTGGGCTTTGTTCCAGAATACTTCATCTACGGCATTGCAGCGATTACTGCATTTCTTGACCATTATGATAGAGGGATTATCTTTTCCGCAATGAAACTGGGGATGAACATCATAAATGGTCTCCCGGAATTTTTTACTGAGGATGAAGAATTTGTCCAGAAAGCCCATGATTATAATGTACAAATCTATGATATGAGAAAATCACCGATGAGAAAGCATTTACATAATTTTACCGGACGTATTCATAAGGTTTCAATTCCCGTAATAACAGTGCTTGGAACGGATTGTGCGGTTGGCAAAAGAACAACAGCGGTAGAACTTGTTGTAGCATTGCAACAAGCAGGGCTGAATGCTGAATTTATTGCGACTGGCCAGACAGGTTTGCTTCAGGGTGCAAAGTATGGCACTGTGGTGGATGTTTTAAGTTCGGGTTTTGCAAGTGGCGAGGTTGAAAATGCAATTCTAAATGCATATAAAGGAGAACGCCCTGATATTATTGTTGTAGAAGGTCAAGGTGCTCTGAGTCATCCCGCCTATACATCATCACACGCTATTATCAGAGGCTCTGTGCCCGATGCGGTTATATTACAGCACCCGCCTAAAAGAAAGAATCATTGTGATTATCCAACCCTACCAATGCCCACACCAGAAAGTGAGATCGAATTGATAGAAGTTTTCTCAAAAACGAAGGTGATTGCCATCACAATCAACCATGAAGATATGACTGATGATGAATTAGAAAATACTATTGTGGAATACGAAAAAAAATACAGACTGCCTACCACCGATATTTTAAAGTATGGTTGCGATAAACTCATTAAAAAATTATTTGAAATATTCCCCGAACTGTTAGAGAAATCGAAACAAATATGAAAACACCAAGAATAGAGATAAATCTTGGTAAAATTGTCCATAATGCAAAAAAGTTAAGGGAGCTTTATGGTTCAAAAGGCATTGACGTAATTGGTGTAACAAAAGTAGTTTGCGGAGACCCAGCCATTGCAGATGTTTTAGTAAAAAGCGGTATCAATATCCTTGCTGATTCAAGAATTGAAAATATTATAAAAATGCATGATGCAGGTATCCATGCAAAATTTCTTCTGCTAAGAACCCCTTTAAGTCAATCTGAATTGGTCGTGAAATATGCGGATACCAGTCTCAACTCAGAGCTTTCTGTAATTAAAGAACTTTCAAAATATGCTGTAAAGCAAGGCATATCTCATAAAATTATATTAATGGTAGAATTGGGAGATTTAAGAGAGGGGATTATGTTGTTAGACGTAGAGAATACCGTTAATGAGGTAATGGGGTTGAAAGGAATTGAACTCATAGGTATTGGAACAAATTTAGCTTGCTTTGGCGGTATAAAACCCAATGATGAGAAAATGGAGTATTTATCCTCAATTGCAAAAAGTATTGAAGATAAGTTTAAATTAAAATTAGAAATTATTTCTGGAGGAAATTCAGCCAATTACGATTGGTTTATGTCAACAAAAGATGTTGGAAAAATTAATAATTTACGAATTGGCGAATCAATATTTTTAGGTTGTGAAACTCTTGAGCGAAAAACAATTAAGGAGCTATTTACAGATGCATTTACTTTAATTGCAGAGGTTATTGAGTCAAAAAGAAAGCCGTCCTTGCCTTATGGCGATATTGGTCAAGATGCATTTGGAAATATTCCAAAATTTCCTGACCTTGGTTTAATGAAAAGAGCTATACTCGGAATTGGATTACAAGATGTTTTAGTTTCAGGATTAACGCCCCTATTGGATATTGATATTCTCGGGGCAAGCAGCGATCATATCATTATCGATACCAAACAATTAGAACTCAGAGTAGGAGATACCGTTGAGTTTAATCTCAATTACGGAGCTTTACTTTCATCTATGACTTCGCCATATATAATTAAAATCTATAAAGAAATATGACAGCAAAAGAATATTGCGAATTAGTTGAACGATTAGACCGCTTCCAAAAGCAACTTATTTCAACTATTACCATTAAAGAGGACCACTCTCCGTTAATCAGCTTAAAAGAATCAAATTTTAATTTAGTGTTTGAACCATCTTTTTACAAGGATTACAAATATATGGTTAGAGAAGTTATTTTTGAAAAAATAGGACGAATAAGCAAAATTTTGGATAAGGAAGATAAAAGATTAATCATTCGTTCCGTATGGAGAGGTTTTGCACACCAAAAACTTTTGCGGGATAGAAGAATTAAGATTATAACAAAAGACCATCCCAATAAATCATTAAAAGAAATTAATAAAATAGTTTCATATTTCATTGCTCCTGAAGAAGAATCAATGCATTCAACCGGTGGGGCTGTGGACGCATTAATCTATGATTTGGAAAAAGATTGCGTTATGGACTTTGGAAATAATGAAGACCTAAATTTAGAACTTAATGAAACTTGCTATCCATTTCATCCTGATATTTCTCCACAAGTAAGAAAAAACCGAGAACTTCTTATCAATCTCTTTGACAAAGAAGGCTTTGTAGTTGACCCTAAGGAATACTGGCATTTTGATTATGGAAATGTTATTTGGGCAATAGAAAAAGGAAGAAAATATGCTAAATATGGTATTAAGTCGGCGGATAAATAATATGGCATATTGATTATTTTTTCTATCTTTACAGCATGGAAAAAATAGATTTACGCAGAGCAAGTAAAGAGGAAAAAGAAGCAATAAGAATTCGTGCTATTCACATGCATACTCAGAAATTAAAACAAAATGAAATTGCTTTTTTGTTAGGGGTTCATAAAAACTCAGTTTATCAGTGGATTAAGTTATACAATAAATATGGGAAGAAAGGATTAAAAGAAGTAATAAGAGGTCGAAAAAAAGGAACCGGCAGATTATTAAGCCGTGAGCAAGAAAAAGAGATTCAAAAAATGATTACCGATAAGATGCCTGACCAATTAAAACTACCATATGCTTTATGGACAAGGAAAGCTATTAGAGATTTAATAAAAAGAACATATAAGGTTGAAGTTGCAATAAGAACAATGGGTGATTACCTTAATGAGTGGGGATTTAGCCCTCAAAAGCCTAAAAAGAAAGCTTATGAGCAGAATTCAAAATCAGTAAACAAATGGCTTAAAGAAGAGTATCCCTCTATTGTAAAAAAAGCAAAAAAAGAAGGAGCAGAAATCCATTGGGGAGATGAAACAGGCATAAGAAATACAAGTCAGTATGGACGTTCATATGCACCAAAAGGACAAACACCGGTAAAAGAAACTATGGCAAAACGAATATCTTTAAATATGATTTCTACAATAACAAATCAAGGAAAGGTAAGGTTTATGACATACAAAGGAACTATGAACTCACAACAATTTATTATATTTATGAAGCGATTAATAAAAGGAGCAGAAAAGAAAATATTTTTAATTTTAGATAACCTAAAAGTTCACCATAGTAAACTTGTTAAAAAATGGGTAGAAAAGAACAAAAATAAAATTGAGCTATTTTACCTTCCTTCATATTCACCTGAGTTAAACCCGGATGAATATTTGAATAATGATTTAAAAAGTGGGATAGGGCTAAAAGCCTCTCCTAAAAATGAAAAGCAAATGAATACTAATGTAAAATCTCATATGATTTTTTTGCAAAGAAATCCTGAGCGAGTTGCACGTTTTTTTCATCATAAATCAATAAAATATGCAGCTGCTTAAATCACTTTATATTTCCGCCGGATTAATATTGTTTTTTGTCAAATATTTCTTCTATAAGCCTTCCGATATTCAGTACTGTTTCATCTTGAGGTTGTTGAATAATGAATGCCTTAAATACAAATAAATAATAATCAGAAGAATAATTATCAGAACTGTATTGTTTGTGAATTTCAATTATTTCGTTGTAGATAGTTGTCCGGTCATTTGATTTTTTAAATTTGAGAAGTGCTTCAAGCCATAAAATAGTTTCCTCAAAGTTGTTGTTGTGTTTGGCTAATTGTACTTGCGAAATATAATACTTCTCATTATCCTCAAAAAAATCAATTTTGTTCCACGCATCAATAGCTTCTTTGTAATGATTTAATTCAAATCTTATATTTCCAATTTCTATCCATAAATCTATGTCATTTGATTTTGCAATATATTCTAATACTTTAACTAAATCCTTTTTTTGTTCTAATATTTGAATAGATTTTGAGCTTAAAATAAATTGACTTATTAATTCGTCTCTCCATTCTAAATTTTTAATTATTTCATCTAATTTATTTTGATTTTGAGTTAATATCTCAATATCTTGTTTCATTATTTTTTCTCCGTTTATTAAACGAGAAATAATAATTCTAATGTCTTGTTCAACTGTCCTTAAATTGTTCCCAATTCGTGATACTAATTCGTTGAAAAACCTACCTTTGAATAAGCAAATTGCAGCCTCTTCATATTTTGGTTTTTTGAATATCGGATTTAAATAAAAATCAGCTGCACTTTGCCAGTTTTCATTGATTTCTTCTGAGAGTGCTAAACATTCATAACCTTGTTCTTTTTCCCCAATTTTAATAAATTGTTTTGCCGCAACTTTAAGTCTTGCCGGATTATTATCATAAAGACCTTGTTTCTTATCTTGTTCGGCATTTTTAAGAGCATTGTCTTTTGTGCTGTTATCAATTTTATCTTTTATAGTTCCCGGATTGTATAAAATTGTATCATTTTTATAATCGTTTAAAATCATCCATTTATCTGTTGAAATATCAACATTATTAACAAGTTCTTTCCAAAACAACTCCTCAGATTGTTCGTTATCTATTATTAATAGTTCTGTTTGAGCACGGGTTAAACCAACATATAATTTATTAAAAAAGAAACCTCTCTTAAATAATTCTTCAATATCTGATTTGTTTTTTGATAGATTTTTTAATTCTTGTATAAAATATTCTCCAAAGCCGAATAAAACAACCTGCTCATATTCTGCTCCTTTTGCTTCAACTGACGTTTTTACTTCTACTTCATCAATTAATGACAATAAATTGTGCTTTCTAATATACTCGTCCTTTTCTTGTGCATTAACAGGAATAATAAATATTTTATGTTCTAATTTTTCTATTAAGTCTTGTTTTAATTCTGGATTATTTTCTATTGAATTATAACTTAAAAAAACATTGAAATTTCTGTTACTATCATTATTTGGACGCTTTGCTTCTTGTGGTTTTATTTGTTTTATACCTAAATTTTTCTTTCTATGATATTGCACAAAATTAGCAACAGATACAACCGGTTGGGCAGAACGATAATTAAAAGAAGGATTGTAGTCTTGAATTTGATTATTAAACTTAGCAATTTCTTTCAATTCTTCATGAAGCATGCTTGTCATCTCACCTTGCCGAAATCCTGTTGGATTTACTGTTTGGTTTGGGTCTCCTGCAAAAACAATAGGGACTTGTTTTATTTTTGACAAATCATACTCTAAATACTTTGATAATCTCAAAATAAAACGCAATTCTACTCTGCAAAAATCCTGTGCTTCATCACATATTAGAACACTATATTTTTTCTTAATGCCTACGTTTTTACTTATATGCTTTATTATTTTAAGTTTATCCCAATAACTTTCTTCATTTATTAGTTTATCATAAAATGGCAAAACATTATCTTCGATTCCTTTAAACTTAGATTTAGGAATTATTTTTGCTTTTTTATAAATTCTCTCAAAATTTTCACTTGTAATTTTTTCATCAAAATTGTAACCATATATAAATGTAATAATAGTAAACCATGATTCTTCGGCTGAGTATCTGTTTATTATATGTTTTGGCAAATTAGAGTTTTCATACAATTGTTTGAACTTAGAAAAATCTAAATATTTAGTGTCTTTAAAATTAGTTTTATCATTTTCCGGAAGCATCTCAAATAAAAACTTCTTAAAAGAATTGAAGTTGTTTTTTCTACATTGACTTGCCAGTTCAATTGGAACTTTAAATTCCGTATTGTTAGTTAATAAATCAAAAACGGCATCTTTTGAATGTTTTAAAAGAGTTTCATTTTCTGTAAGAAAGATAATATCTCCTTTTATTTCATCTTGACATTTGTAATAAAATGAATTTGCAAAAATATAATATAACATTGTGGACTTACCGCTACCGGCTTGTCCGTTTATGTAGTATGGGAATTTAAAATTATTAAAAAAGTCAATTTGTTCGCTTGTTAATGAAAGATTGCTAAATTCCTTACTTTTTTGGATAGGATACCAATCGTCATAGTTTGTAATTGTCCATTTGGGATATGCCCTAAATGCCTTGCGACTAATGCTTTCTTTGCTTTTAGTGAAGTCGATTTTTTCTGACTGTATTTCTATTAGGGCTTTTTCCCAGTGTTCTTTTTGTTTACTTAAAATAGCACCATTAAATAATATAAAAATTGTGTCTTCGTTATTTAGCTCAATTTTGCTATATAAAACACCAATTTCATTGTTTGTATATTTTAGAATAACTATTCCATTCTCTTCTTTAATAATTTCACCTGTTATTCGACCTTCAACAATATCATTAATAACTATCCTAAATATATCAACTCTCTTATCAATCATTCCTTCTGTTAAGGAACTATTTAGGGCATATTTAACCCAATCTTCTGTTTCAAATATTTCATTTTTTGGTTCTATTTTGAAACCCTTAAACCAAGAAGTTAATTCTTGAGGAGGATAATCTAATCCTTTTTTTATCTTTGATTTTTCATCTCTGTAATTTTTAATAAAATTATCTTTATCTGTCTTAGATAGAATATTATTTCTCAACCATTCACCATCTTTTAATTGAGGATAAATATTTTTCACATAATTATACTCAACATTATTATTTCCAATTATATCCCTTACAAATAAAACTTTTACTTCGATATTATCAATAATAATATTTTGCTCCTCAATAATCGTCTTTGTTTCAGGATAATATGTTTTTAATGTCCAGATATTTCCACTTACAAAAGACAAGCTGGCAGTATTGCATAAGACAGAAAGTTCTTGGGTTTCTGAAATCTTATTATATACAATTTTTTCAAACGCCTTTCCTTTTATGTTTTTAATAAATGTATTACAAAAATGAAATCTAATCATATTATTATATTTATACTATACCAATTGTTAAAATAAGACTTCGTGCTATTAAAAATCCAAATATATTACATTGGTAAATGTAAGAATTTTAAATAAAATATTTGCTATTTACATATAGTAATAATTAGAAAAATATAAAGCATATAGATTTAAGAGATTAAAATAATTTAGTTTTAAAACCAATTTTGTATGTTGATTTGTATGTTGAAGGCAAAAACAAAAAAGCCTCACATCTTGTAAGGCTTTAAGGTTCAATGTGAACCCGACAGGATTCGAACCTGTAATCGCTTGATTCGTAGTCAAGTGCATTATCCAGTTATGCTACGGGTCCGTAAACGGATTGCAAAATTAAGTAAAATATATAAATTCTTATGCAATTTTTGAAATATTTTATCTGAAATGTTATAAACCTCTAAAAAGTATTGTACATTTAGTTTTGGTTTATATTTTTGTTAAAATTATCATTTATTATGAACTTAAAAAGATATGCCGGAATTGACATCGGCTCAAATGCTGTTCGTCTTATTATAAAAGATGTTTTACCCGGCAGCAGTTACGGTAACGCAATCTTAAAAAAAAGAGTATATGTAAGGTTACCTTTACGTTTAGGCGGCGATGTATTTTTATACAATAAAATTAAGAAAGAAAAAGAAAAAGAGTTTATTAAAGCAATTAAAATATACAAAAACTTGCTTGATTTCTACAATATTACAATGTTCCGGGCATGTGCAACCTCTGCGGTAAGAAGTGCAGAAAACGGAATAGAAATTCTGAATAAAATTGAAAAAAAAACAGGTGTAAATATTGAAATTATAAGCGGGAGAGAAGAAGCAATGTTAATTTTTGAAACAAATAAACATAATCTTCCCTATGATGCAACTTATCTTTCGGCAGATTTGGGAGGAGGAAGTTTGCAACTTACACTTTTTAAAAATGATGATATTATTTGTACTCATTCTTATAAAATAGGTACGGTGAGAATGCTAAAAGAAAAAGTAAAACAAAATGAACTTAAAAAGTTTGAAAATGAACTTGCAGAAATTAAAAATAACTATAATAACATCAAATTATTGGGAACAGGAGGTAATATTAACCAAATAAATAAATTATTTAAAAGTAATAATGTTTCATTTGTATCTTTAAAAAAACTGTATGATGAACTTAATAATATATCTGTTGAAGAAAGAATGAGAAAATATACTTTCAGAACAGACAGAGCAGATGTTATTATTCCCGCACTTGAAATTTATTTAAAAATAATGGGAATAGCGGATTCCGAAGACATATACATTCCCGGAACAAGTTTAGCAGACGGTATTATAAGAGAATTATATGAAAATGACCTCGAAAAAAATAACACATAATTTAATTTTATGAAATCAATATTTACACTTTTTTTAATTGTTTTATTTTTAAACACAGGCACATATTCACAAACTGTTACAAATTTTTCAGTACATAAGAATCAAAAAGAATATTTTGATTCCTTGGCAATATATTCACCAAATGAATTATTTAAATTTAAAACTCCGAATAAAATATCTGAGGTTAATAAATCTAAAAATTGCACTATTGAAAAAATTGTTTTCGGTTGGCATCCGTATTGGTCAAATGGTTTAGAAACAAATTATCAATGGAATCTTCTTTCCGATTTGTCATATTTTTCTTATGAAATTGACTATTTGACAGGCGACCCTGTTACAACAAATAATTGGGAAACTGCAACCGTAATTGATGATGCACAAACAAACGGAGTTCGCGTAAACTTGTGTATTACCTTATTTGATAATCATCAAGCTTTTTTTGAAAATGCAACAGCTCAACAAAATTTAATTGATAATTTACTTACACTTGTACAAAACAGAAATGCAAACGGAATTAATGTTGATTTTGAACTTGTTCCCGGCAGTCAAGCTGTTAATTTCAATAACTTTTTGGTCAATCTTGCCACACAATTTCATACTGAAAACCCTGATTATCAAATAAGTATTGCCCTTCATGCTGTTGATTGGAATGATATTTATGATATACCTTTGCTTAAAGATTATATCGACTTATTTATCATTATGGCTTATGATTATTATTGGCCCGGCAGCAGTCTTGCAGGTCCTTCGGGGCAATTATATATGATGAATACATTTAACAGAACAATTTCTCGTTCAATTATTGATTATTTATATGCCGGTGTACCTCGAGAAAAATTAGTTTGCGGACTTCCGTATTACGGATATGAATGGCAAACAACTTCCGATAATGTTCCGACTTCAACTACAAACTCAGGTACAGCCAGAACTATAAAAACAATAAAGAATAACTCAAACGGTTATTATTCCGACAAACAGCTTGATGCAAACAGCATGTGTGCATATTATAACTATTACACCGGCGGAACTTGGCATCAAGCATGGGTTGACGATGAAAATTCTTTGAAATACAAATACGATGTTGTTAAACAACAAGATATTGCAGGAATAGGTATTTGGGCATTAGGTTATGACGACGGTTATTCTGAAATGTGGAATTTAATACAAAATTATTTTTCAAATTGTGCTGTTATACCTTCAACTTATAATTTTTATGATATGGGGGGACCCACAAGAGAACATTATAACAGAGAAGATTACATATTTACAATTGCACCCACAGATTATACGGATTATTTAGCATTAAACTTTACAACTTTTGAATTAGAAGCAAACTATGATTCATTATGGATATACGACGGAGCAAATATAAATGCACCCTTAATCGGAAGATATTCCGGAACAACAAGTCCGGGAATTGTTGAAGCAAGCGGAGGAGCAATTACGATTAAGTTTTATTCCGACGGTGCAACTGTTTATTCGGGTTGGAATGCCGAATGGAGATGTTCGCCTGTTGATATTGACAAATTAAATAAATATGAGATTAATGTTTTTCCGAATCCGACAAATGATTATATTCAAATTTCTGAACAAGCCGAAAAAATTGAATTATTTTCTTTAAACGGAATACTAATATTGTCTTCAACCGAAAACAATAAAATCAATGTTTCAAATTTATCTTCCGGAATTTATATCTTAAAAATAAAAATCGAGGATAATATTATATTCAGAAAAGTTGTTATTCAACATTAATGCTTATATGCCTGTATATCAATTAACAGAAGAACTTATTTTTCCCCACCCGAAATATGCCGAAAACGGAGTTCTTGCAATAGGAGGAGATTTATCACCGGAACGATTGCTGTTGGCATATCAAAACGGAATTTTTCCGTGGTATAATGAAGGTGAGCCTATTATTTGGCATGCACCTGATCCTCGTTTTGTCTTATTTCCCGAAAGATTTAAAAAATCAAAAAGTTTGAAGCTTTTAATTAATAAAAACATCTATACATGTTCTTTTAATCAAGACTTTGAAAACGTAATGCGAAATTGTAAAAATATTAAGCGAAAAGATGATGAAGGAACATGGATAAGCAATGATATTATCGAAGCCTATTTCAGATTACATAAATTCGGTTTAGCTGAGTCGGTTGAGGTTAAAAACAAAAGCGGGAATTTAGTCGGCGGTTTATACGGGGTGAAATTAGGCAAAGTGTTTTTCGGAGAATCCATGTTCAGCACAGAACCTAATACGTCTAAAATTGCATTGGCATTTTTAATTGAAAATTCAGACATAAAATTAATTGACACCCAAGTTTATACAAAACATTTAGAAAGTTTGGGTGCAGAATACATTTCTTTAAAAAAGTTTTTAGCTTTACTAAAAAAACATATTGATGAATAAAAAAAGAGCATACCCTACCTCTCTAATAATCAGATTCATAACTTTTATTTTCTTTTCTGTTTTTGCAAGAATTTACAAAATAAAAAAAGTAATGCCCGAAGAAGTGAAGAGGCTAAAACCTCCGTATTTAATTCTCGGAAATCATGTAGGCTACTGGGATCCTTTTGTTACGGGAAATTTTCTGCCGCATTTTACTCATTTTGTTTCTTCCGATGCTGCTTTCAGAAAACCTTTAATTCGTTTATTTCTTAACGGACTGGGAACTATTCCCAAGAAAAAAAACATAAGAGATACCAAAGTTATAAGAGATATTATTTCAGTTATTAAACAAGGCGAAAACATCGGAATATTCCCGGAAGCCGTAAGAAATTGGGCGGGAAAAACTCAGCCTGTGGATGCTTCAATTGCAAAATTAATTAAATTATTAAAAGTTCCGGTTGTTGTTCCGGTTTTAAAAGGCATGAATTTGTTTAACCCTCGTTGGTCAAGAAAACTAAGGCGAGCAAAAGTTGAAGTTGAATACAAATTATTATTCTCAAAAAATGATGTTAAAACATATTCCGAAAATAAAATTTTTAAACTGTTAGAAAATGCAATGTTTCATGATGAAGTTGAATGGCAAAGAAAACATAAAATAAAAATACATTCAAACCGGAGAGCAGAATTTATTAATCATACAATATATTATTGCCCTGAATGTCAGGGAATTGACAGTTTCAGAGCAAAAGAAAATGATTTTAAATGTGTCAATTGCAATTACGATATTCATATTAATGAATACGGTTTTTTTGAACGAATTTCAAAAGGGAATTTATATTTTGATAATATCAGAGATTGGTTTGAAAAAGAAGAAAATTACTTGCTGAATTTTATAAATAATAAATTAAAATCAAACTATAAAGACGTAATATTTGAAGACCTTAATTCTGAAATTTATCACAGCAAAGAAGATGTTGATTTAAAATTTATAGGAATTGCAGATGTTAAATTATTCGCAAACAGGATAGAAATTAATTTTAAGGAAAAAGAAGAAGTATTAACATTAAATTTTGATGACTTGCAAACCATTAATCCGCAAGTTAACGAACGACTTGAAATTTATTATTCAGGAGAAGCATACAGAATAATAGGAGGAAGAGAAGGAGTTTCAGCTTTAAAATGGGAAGTTGCTCTTAATGCAATTTGGAAATATTCGGGACAGAACCATAAATTATCGCCTTATATTAATAATTTATAATTTAGTTCTTCTTGAATAAGCTTGAAAACACCTGCTTTGCTGATAATTCCGTTTTATAAAACAGGTTCAAAGTTTTCTAACCACTTCCTTGCTGCTTTATTCGTTGAAAATAATTGAAAGAAATAATTCTTATTTTTACTAATCTCTTTATACAAATAGGATAAGGCGGTATCTTTTGGGTTTTCTAACACAATAGCATCTATAATATATGTGTATTCTTTTAAAGATTCATTATTAGCCTCTACAATATGTTGTAAATCATCAGGCACCATCAGCATGGTTGATTTGCTTGAATCAGTTAGAATACGCAACTTTCGGGGATATTCTTGGTTTAACCTCGTTGCATTAATATAATCAACAACTTCCTTTAAAGTAACATTACCTTCAAATCGTGTTATTAAAATATTTTTCTGATAATCAAAGCTTGAGTTGACCATTAGTCCTGTTATAGTTGTTATTTTTTTCAAATTTAAACAAAAAGAATTATTTTAGAAAATAATTACTTAATAATAATTTAACTTTTTTTCTCGTTCTGTTGGTATGAAGAAATATATTTTGATTCTTTGGTTTAGTGTAGTTACAATTTCTGTATTCTCTCAATCATATTTTACGGCAGGCGGAGCACGTTTCGGCACAGATTGGGGAATAAGTGTTCAGCAAAGAATTTTGAAACACACAACTTTTGAAGGAATTTTTCAATCAAGTTTATTTCGTGAAGAATTAATGCTTACCGGAATTTTGGAGCACCACTTTCCGCTGATTACCAGGCGATTAAACATATACACCGGTGCCGGCTTTCATAAAGGTTTTGTAACTGATGTTAATTCGGATTATTCATCACCTTACGGATTAAGTCTTATCACAGGTGTCGAATTTACGATTGCACGTTTTGTTTTTTCTTATGATTTTAAGCCTGCTTTTAACTTCTCGGGAGGAGAAAATTATTGGTATGGGCAAACTGCTGTTTCTGTTCGTTATGTGATTATAAAGCAAAATGCTTTCAAAAAAATGAAACGCAAAAAAGAACGAAGGAAGAAACATAATGAGAAACTAAAAAAACAAAATCAAAGGCAAAAAAACAGAAAGGGTATATTTGATAAAAATTAATATGTTTGCACAAATATTTTCACAAATAAATTAAACGTGCAAAAAAAAGTATCATTCCATACGCTGGGCTGTAAATTAAACTTCTCAGAAACATCAACTATTGCAAGAGAATTTTCATCAAAAGGTTTTGAAAAAGTTAAATTCGGCGAAAAATCTGACATAATTGTAATAAATACTTGTACGGTAACCGGAATTGCCGATAAAAAATGCCGTCAAGCCATTAAAAAAGCAAAAAAAACATCACCCGATGCTTTCATTGCAATTACGGGCTGTTATGCTCAGGCAGAAATCAGTAAAATATCAAAAATTCCGGGTGTTGATGTTGTTCTCGGGATGAATGAGAAGTTTAATTTATTCAAATATTTTGATTCTTTTGAAAAACAAGAACATACAGTTGTTCATTCATGTGAAACATCTGAAATTAAAAGTTTTGATGCTGCATTTTCTTCGGGAGACCGAACACGTTCGTTTTTAAAAGTACAAGACGGTTGTGATTATCCCTGTACTTATTGCACAATTCCGAGCGTAAGAGGAAAAAGCAGAAGTGACACAGTTTCAGCAACAACAGAGCAAGCAAAGAAAATTGCAAAACTCGGATATAAAGAAGTTATTTTAACAGGTGTAAACATAGGAGATTTCGGAGCAGGAACAAATGAAACTTTTTTTGATTTAATAAAAGAATTAGATAAAGTTGACGGTATTGAACGATACAGAATATCATCAATTGAACCTAATTTAATTACTGATGAAATAATTAAGTTTACAGAAAAATCAAACAAGTTTTTACCGCATTTTCACATTCCTTTGCAATCCGGCAGCGATAAGATTTTAAAGTTAATGAAGCGTCGTTACAATACGGATTTATTCAAAAAGAAAATAGAGCAAATAAATCAATTAATTCCGGATGCTTTTCTCGGAATTGACGTAATTGTCGGATTTCCGGGAGAAACAGATAAAGAGTTTGAAGAAACATATAAGTTATTGGAAAGTTTGAATATTTCATTTTTGCATGTATTTTCATATTCTGTGCGTCCCGGAACTGTCGCAGAAAAGATGCCGGTTCAAGTACCCGGTTATGTGATTAAAAAAAGAAGTGCAATACTTCACGAACTATCTGACTATAAGCATAAAGCATTTTACAAACAATTTGTCGGAACAGAGCATAAAGTTTTATTTGAAGGTGCAAAGCATAAAAATTCTATGTACGGTTTTACCGAAAACTACATTAAAGTTGAGCATACTTTTAATGAAATTTTTGTAAATCAAATTCTTAATTTTAAAATTGAAAAAATAAACGAAAACGGAAATGCAGAAGGAATAATTTTGTAAAGAAATTAACTTTTTCTTTTAAAAGTTTTTATGTTATACTTTCTTTTTCTGAAACTAAAGAAGAATTTTTTTCAGTTAAAATTTCCCATTCATACATTTTTTCATCTAATTCTTTTTTTGCTTTATCAAATTTTTTGTAGAACAACTCATCGGTAATTGCTTCGCCCGAAGAAAGTTTTTTTTCGGTATCGGAAATAAAAATCTCAAGTTCTTCAATGCGTTTTTCAGTTTGATCAATTTGTTTGGTTACTTTTCTTATTTCCTTTTCAAATTCTTTTCTTTTTAAGTATAAATCTTTATTGGCAGATGTTTTACCTTCTTTGGTTTCAGCTTTTGATAAATTAGTATTCTTTTCAATCGATTTTAGATTTTCTAATCGTTTTTTCTTCATAAAATACTTAATATCTCCGCCGTGTTTTTTTATTTGTTTATTTGTAAACTCATAAATTTCATCAACCAATCCGTCAAGAAAATACCTGTCGTGCGATACCAAAAGAATAGTTCCTCCGAATTGTTTTAATGCGTTTTTAAGAACATCTTTCGAGTGCATGTCTAAATGATTTGTAGGCTCATCAAGTATTAATAAATTATATGGTTCTAACATTAACTTTGCTAAAGCCAAACGAGAACGTTCTCCGCCTGACAGAACTTTTACTTTTTTATCAATATCTTCTCCGCTGAATAAAAAGTTGCCGAGAATACTTCTGAGTTTCGTCCTGACATCTCCTACTGCAATATCATCAAGGGTCTCAAAAACGGTTTTGTTGTCATCTAATTCCTTGTCTTGATTCTGTGCAAAGTATCCTATTTTAACATTATGCCCTATTTTTACTTTTCCTTCATGGGACAATTCGCCGGTAATAATTCTGACCAAAGTAGTTTTTCCTTCTCCGTTTTTACCGACAAGGGCAATTTTTTTTCCGCGTTCAACGGTAAGCCAAATATCTTTTAAAACAGCTTCATCGGTATAACTCTTAGTCATGTTTTCAATGTCAATGACCAAATCTCCTGAGCGAGGAGCTTCCGGAAACTTAAATCCTAAATCGGAAATATCGGTTTCATCTATCTCAATTCGCTCTAATTTTTCCAGTTGTTTTATTCTTGATTGAACCTGAACAGCTTTCGTAGCTTTATATCTGAACCTTTCAATAAATTTTTCAGTTTCCTGAATCATTTTTTGCTGATTTTGATATTCGGCAAGTTGTTGCTCGATTCTTTCTTTTCTCAGCAGTTCATATTTTGTGTAAGGAGCTTTGTAGTCATATATTTTTCCTTTTGCAATTTCAACAGTTCTTTTAGTTATGTTATCTAAAAAATTTCTGTCGTGAGAAATCATGATAATTGCCCCTTCATAAAAAACCAATAATTGCTCAAGCCATTCAATTGATTCAATATCAAGATGATTCGTAGGTTCATCAAGAAGTAACAAGTCTGGTTTTTGTAATAATAATTTTGCCAATTCAATACGCATCCGCCAACCTCCGCTGAATTCGGCAACATCTCGCGTAAAATCTTTTTGTACGAAGCCAAGACCTTTTAAAGTTTTTTCAGTTTCGGCTTCAAATGTATTTGCTCCGGTTATTTGTAAATGCTCTTCGTATTTATTAATCTTTTCAATTAATTTCAAATACTCGTCACTCTCATAATCAGTTCTTTCAGAAAGTTGAATGTTTAATTTTTCTGCTTCTTTCTTTATTAAATTTATTTTATCAAATGCAGTTAAAGCTTCTTCCATAACATTTTTTCCGGTAGGGTATTCCATTTTTTGAGGTAAATATCCCATTG
This sequence comes from Bacteroidales bacterium, assembly GCA_021648725.1. Lineage (NCBI taxonomy): Bacteria > Pseudomonadati > Bacteroidota > Bacteroidia > Bacteroidales > Bacteroidales bacterium. Next base: position 18,109 of record JAKISF010000033.1, read on the forward strand.
TAGTCCCTCCGGGTACAGAAACACTTCCTGCATCTTTTTCTTGTATTCCGTAAATAATCTTTAATAATGTAGATTTTCCTGCACCGTTTTTTCCGGTTAAGCCTATTCGAGCTTTTTTATTTATAACGAATGAAATATCTTTAAGTAAAGGTATTCCGTTAAAAGCTATTGATATATTGTTTAATGAAATCATTTATTATCTTGAATCGGCTGCAAAGATAAAAAAACATCAAAATGTATTAAATTTAAAACTTAATTTCTTGTTTTTTTGTAATTTAGGTTTTGCATATATACAAATAAAGCGGATAGCCAAGTACCCGCTTTATCAATTTATTCTTTGCTTTTAACCTAAGTTCGGTATAAGATTTTTAATATTCTGTTTATTTTTTTTGATTCAAAGTAAATTCCCTGCCTTTGTCCAAGGCTGCTATGTTCTTATTAACAATTTCTTCTCCTTTTCTTCCGAAAATTGTTTTTAAGGCCTCTTTAAAACTGTCATATTCCATATCAATAAACGGAGACGCTGCTCCCAGCATAACAATATTTGAAGACCGAATTGATTTTAGTTCTTTTGCAATGGCATCGGCATCAATAATAATATGGTTTTTTACTTTTCTGATCTCTTTGTAAACTTCCTCTAAGTCGGGATAATTTGCGATATTGTTGAATGGTTTTGAATTAGTAATTAACCACCCGTCAGGTTTTAAGAATGAAATATACCTTAAACATTCCATCGGTTCAACTGATAATATAACATCTGCTTTCCCCATAGGAATAAGATCGGATGCAACCGGTTTATCCGATACTCTCATGTTCGATGAAACGTCTCCGCCTCTTTGGCTCATTCCGTGAACTTCGGATTGTTTCATGTATAAGCCTTTTTGTAAAGCGGCAGTTCCTATTGTTGCGGCAATTGACAAAATTCCTTGTCCGCCTACACCTGATAATATTATGTCTGATTTCATGTTAATATGTTTTGTTTTACGCCAATTTTGCAAAGAGCGTAAAAGAATTTATATTTTGTTTTTAATTTGTTAAATAGTTGTTTTTTGATATATATTAAATGTTTTGCTCTATTATTATTTTTATTTTTATTTGTAATCTTTACATGAACTTATTTTTGTTTCATACAAAGATTGCATTTTTTATAATTTATTTACTATTCTGTGTATACTGTCTTTTAGCAATTTACTGTTAAAATTGATTAATAATGCAAGTTTTAAATCGGATAATCTCAGATATGTTAAGGTCTGAGAAAAGTGAACGGGAGCTAATGTTTCTACTGATTTTACTTCAACAATAACTTTATTGTTTATAAGTAAATCAACTCTGTATCCGACATCTTGTTTTACATCTTTATAAATAAAGGGCATCGGAACTTGCTGTTTTACTTCAAAACCTAATTTGCTTAAATCAAAAGCCAATGCATTTTCATAAGCTGATTCAAGTAAGCCCGGACCGATAGCTTTATGAAGATCTATCGCTGCACCGATAATTTTATATGAAATGTCATTTTCGTGCATATCATTTTTCTTTTCACGCAAAGACTGCAAAAAGTTTCGCAAAGAAATTAATATGTACTGGTTATTTAATGTTCTTTTGTGTTCTCTGCGTTAAAAAAATTAGCGTCATTTGCATTGAAACCTTTAATTCATCTTTTTAATTTTAGCTTTCATTTTATGTTTGCGTTCCAAAGTTCTTACACATTCTCTGTGCGGAATGATAACCGAAACTCCTTCATATTCAATTTCTTCTCTCAGAATTTTAAGAGCTTCATCATGATTTTTTCTTAAAGGAATAAAGCTTCTGATGTGATCTTCTTCAACACCGAGTCCTTTACAAATTTGATGAAGTACATGCTCTGCATGAGATGATTGTCCTCCGGTCATTCCGGTTGTATCATTGTCTGAAATAATTACGGTAATAGGTGTTTTTTCATAAACACAATCCAATAAACCTGTCATTCCTGAATGTGTAAATGTTGAATCTCCGATAAAAGCAACAACGTGTTTCATTCCGGCATCGGCTGCACCTTTTGCCATTGTAATTGATGCTCCCATATCTACGCAAGTATTAATTGCGTTTAAAGGAGGCAATGCAGCCAAAGTATAACAACCGATGTCAGAAAAAACTTTACCCGGACCGTAATCTGCCATAACTTCATTAAGTGCCGTAAATACATCTGTGTGTCCGCACCCGGGACATAATACCGGAGGTCTGTTTTCCAAAACCTCAGGTCTTGTAACTATAATAGGTTCTTCTAAACCTAATGCAACTGCAACATGATTGGGATTTAATTCTCCGTCTCTGGGTAAATCTCCGGTTAAACGACCTTTTATTTTTTTATCGCCCAATACACCTGTTAATTGGTTTTCTATAAACGGGTAGCCGTCTTCTAAAACCAATATATTTTCACATTCTTCATATAACTCTTTTATCATACCGGAAGGCAGTGGATATTGACTTATTTTTACAACAGGATACGGAATTTTTCCGTCTTCAAAATTTTCGAGAAGATAATTATATGAAATTCCGGCTGCAATTATTCCGAGTGATTTATTATCTCCTCTGATGTATCTGTTATATTCGGAATGTTCTGAGGCATCTTTAAAACGAGCTTGATTTCCTATCAATGTTTTATAATTTTTTCTTGCAATTGAAGGTAATAAAACAAACTGACGCAAATCAGAAGGTAATGAGTTTTTATTTTCTTCTTTTTGTTTTTTTCTTGAAATTCCGGCTCTTGAATGTGCTAAACGAGTTGTGATACGAATTAAAATAGGAGTATTAAACTTTTCAGACAGCTCAAAACCATCGTAAATCATATCATAAGCTTCCTGTTGATTTGAGGGTTCTAAAATAGGAATCAGAGCAAAGTCTGCAAAATATCGAGAATCTTGCTCGTTTTGTGATGAGTGCATTGAAGGATCGTCTGCAACAACAACTAATAATCCGCCGTTAACTCCGGTAATTGCAGAATTCATAAATGCATCTGCAGCAACATTAAGCCCGACATGTTTCATGCAAACCATCGCTCGTTTGCCTGCATAAGACATTCCGAGTGCAGACTCCATTGCTGTTTTTTCGTTTGTTGACCATTCGCTGTGAATGCCTTTTTCTTTTGCTTGTTTATTTTTTTGTATGTATTCCGTTATTTCTGTGGAAGGTGTTCCGGGATATGCATATACACCCGACAAACCGCCGTCAATTGCAGCTTGTGCTATTGCTTCATCTCCCAGTAAAAGTAATTTATCCATGAGATTTATTTTATATATATATTTGTACTTTCGCAAAAATAAGAATTAAGTTTTAATAAACAGAATGTTTAATAACTGAAAATAATTATGATTGATAAACTTCAATTTAGTGAATTAGGAATCATCAAATATGAAAATGCTTACGATATTCAAACGCAATTATTTAATAAAAAAATTGAAAATAAAAATAAGGGAATTAAAAATAATTCTGATATTATTATTTGTGAACACCCTCATGTTTATACAATCGGAAAAAACGGAAATGAAAATAATTTATTAATTGATGATGCTTTTTTGCAAAAAATCAATGCAACATATTATAAATCAAACAGAGGCGGAGATATTACTTATCACGGTCCCGGGCAATTAGTTGCATACCCCATACTTGACTTAGATATTTTAAATATGGGAACAAAAGACTATATTTTTGCTTTGGAATATATGATAATTGAAGTCTTAAAAGAATACGGAATTAAAGGTGAAGTAAGTAAAGGCAATATCGGTGTTTGGTTAGATACGGGAACTGCAAATGAACTAAAAATTTGTTCAATAGGTGTAAAAATCAGCAGAGGTATTACAATGCACGGCTTAGCATTAAATGTTAATACTGATTTATCATATTTTAATTATATTAACCCTTGCGGTTTTATTGAGAAAGGAGTTACTTCAATGAAAAAAGAATTAGGAAAAGAAGTTGATTTTAAATCAGTTTCAGACCTTATAATAAAAGAATTTAGCCAACGCTTTTAAACAACATATCGTTCAGATTTCTAAATTAAGACACCTCTTTTTTTTTATTTATGTAAATGATATGTAAAATTGTTAATTATATAAATAAAGTTAAATGCTATGCAAAAAGTAATTCTGTTTTTCATCTTGATAATTTCTTATAATTCTTACTCCCAGACACCTATTGATACTATTTGGACAAAAACAATGGGTGGCTCAGGTTCTGAACCGCCTAATTATTATCCGAGATTAAACCCTGTAATTGATATAACACCCGGAGGAGATATTTATTTTATAACATCTACATCTTCAAATGATTTATGGATAAACAATAATATAGGAGGACAAGATTGCTGGCTTGTTAAACTTAATGCAGACGGAGATACACTTATGACAAAAATATTCGGCGGCTCAGGTTTTGATGTTGCAAATTCTGTGGTTGCTTTGGATAACGGAGGATGTGCCGTTACAGGATATACATACTCTAATGACTATGATTTTACAGGCAACCATGATGCTGACGGAAGTTACCCCGACGGGTTTATTACTTGTTTTGATGCTGACGGAAATATCACTTGGAGCAAACTTTACGGTGGTTCAGGTAATCCGTTAGGAGGAACTGATACGTTTTTTAAGATAATTGTTAATAATTCGGGGAATATTGTTGTTGTAGGACAAACAAATTCAATTAACGGAGATTTAACCTTAGAATATGACAAATTTTATGTAGGTTGGTATCTTGAAGTAAACCCTGATAACGGAAATATTATTACATCAAAAAAAGTTGCAGGAGCAAATCATGACGAAAACAATGCAAATTATCTCAGTGATATTATAAAACTAAAAGACGGTACAGGATATATGACTTTCGGAATTCAATCATATCTTTTTAGTGATGTTTTTTTGCTTGCAAAACTTGGGTTGAATGCAGATACTTTATGGACAAGAGAATATGGTTGCAACAGCTACAACAAAGCAGCTGAAATAATTGAAACAAACACCGGAGACTTTTTATTTACCGGAACTATTGATTCTCAAACAGGAGATGTTACAAATTTTATAGGCGGCTATGATATTTGGCTTGTTAAAACAGACAGCGAAGGAATTCTAAAAAAACAAGCTACGTTCGGCGGTACAGACCATGAAGTTGTTTATGCTCTTTCTCCTGATAATAAAGGCAATTATTTCTTATCCGGACAAACACGAAGTACAGATATTGCAGGAGAGAATATAAATTACGGAATAACTGATTTTTTACTAATTAATTTTAATTCAAATCTTGATACGATATATACACACATTCCGGGGGGCAGTGATATAGATGCTCTGACTGATGTGCATGCATCTTCCGACGGAGATACAGTATATGTTATAGGAAGAACTTTCTCAAATGACTTTTTTATTCATGATAATAACGGAGAAATTGATGTATGGCTGTCTCAAATTAAATCAAAATCTTTAGAAACCGAGATAACTGATATTATTACAAATAATCCGTTTATATATCCGAACCCGACAAACGGAAAATTTAATGTTTCTAATTTACCGAACAAACCGCACCACATTATAATTAAAGATATTATAGGACGTATAGTTTATAGTAAAAATAATTATATTTCCGGTACCGAAATTGATATTTCAAGATTTAACAAGGGAGTGTATTTTGTTAGTTTTGATAAAAGCAATGCTAAAACGTTGAAAGTTATAGTTCATTAGAAATTGAAAGTTATTCAAAAGATATATTGATTACGCAATTATTTTAATTTTATCCAAAAAAGTAACAAAGGTTACAAAACAATTAAAAGATAATGCGTACCTTTGCATCATAATATTTTTTATAAAACAAACATTAAATACTATGAATCAATTAATTTGTCCCATATCGTCTCAACAGATTAACGAAAATGCAAGCAGAGTTACAGCCTCTGTCATTGCAATTCTTGTAATTTTATTCATTGTAACACAAAATGTATGGATACTTACTTTTGTCTTGTTTGACTTTTCATTCCGTATATTTAAAAAGGTAAAATTCAGCCCCGTTTCATGTTTCGTCAGGAGATTTTATAATTTAGCAAAGTTACCGACCAAACTTGTGGATAAAGCTCCGAAAGTTTTTGCAGCCCGTTTAGGCTTTTTAATGACAGTTGTTTCTTTCGGTTTATTTTTCTTTCTTCCGCTTACGGCAACAATTATTGCCGGAGTTTTGGCTGTATTTATTCTTGCAGATGCCCTTTTTAATTTTTGTATCGGTTGCATTATATATCATTATCTTATATTTCCCTTATATGATGATAACTCTAAAGAACCGCCGCCTGCAGAATGAAAATTGTCGGTCGTTTATTAATCTGAGGTTTCTGTTTTTTCCAGTCGATAATTGTTTTTGTTTTTATAAATTCGGTTTCAAGTGTAATATCCGTTGCAATGCAAAGTTGTGTGTTTTTCTTACAATTATTTAGAATATCATCCAGCATTTTCATATTCCTGAACGGAGTTTCCATAAAAATTTGTGATTGTTTTTCGGTTTTTGAACGATTTTCAAGAAATTGAATTTTTTTAACTCTTTCAGGCGGTTTAACCGGAAGATAACCGTTAAAAGCAAAATTTTGTCCGTTCAAACCGGAAGAAATAAGTGCAAGAAGAATCGAGGACGGTCCGACCAAAGGTATAACTTGTATGTTTTTTCGATGTGCAATTTTAACGATTTCAGCACCGGGATCGGCAATGCCGGGATTTCCGGCTTCTGAAATAATTCCTATATCATTTCCGGAAAAAGCAGGTTGAAGAAAACTTGAAATATCATTTGTTTTGGTGTGTTTATTTAATTCAAAAAACGTAATATCATCAATAACTTTATCTTTCGAAAGCTTTCTGATATATCTTCTTGCCGAACGAATATTTTCAACAATAAAAAAATTTAAGCTTTCAACAATCATTTTTATATTATTCGGAATAACGCTTTGCAAATCAGATTCTCCCAACGAGGTCGGGATTAGATATATTTTTGTTTTCATTTTACTTTCCTTTTTGAAGAACAACAACCTTATTTGAAAATTTTTTTGTTTTTGTTTTTACGTTTATAATTAACATTTCAGCAATTTTGCCGGCTAATTCAATTTTTATTATACTTTTTTTAAAGGCAGTTGTTTCAATGCTTTTTATTTCACCCGGTTTAAATTCTTTATTGAAAATTACTTTTCCCGACAAATCAGAGATTATTACTGTTGCATTTTCAATAATTTCATCATTTACTTCAATATAAAAATAATTGCTTGCGGGATTGGGAAATATCTTTATGTGCTCCTCTTTCTTTACCGGTTCAGAACTTCTTATTCCGGCTACCATAAAATCATCAATATTCCAGCCGCAATATTGTTCGGCATGATTTGTAGGACCCGTAACAAATTTTATAATTATTTTTTTACCGTCTGCAATTTCGGAAATATCAAATGTTTGACTTTTCCATTCCGAGTCTATAATTCTGGTATTAGAATTATCCCAAACAGTTGTCCAAACTGAATCTGCAAAAATATTTACGGAAGCATAATCAAGCGACCCTTTATCAGTCCCTAACCAACGTTCAAAACTTAACAAAGTATTTTTAAAATACCTGCAATCAATAACAGGCGACACAGCAAATTCAGCCTCAAAAATATTATTTTCATAATCTCCTTCGTGTTGTCCCTTTCCTGTTAAGTCTGTTCCTAAAACATATTCTCCGGATATTGCATATTCCGGATCCGGAAATCCTACTCCTCCGCCGATTCCTTTTGGTTTATTTATTTCAAATTCTCCTGTTAAATACCATGAATTATCATTCTCAAAATCATCTTTGAATATTGTTTCATAAATGAAGAAATTTATTTCGGCAGTATCATTTTGTTTGTATTCATCATTTGTTCCGTTAGGATTTTCAGTATAAACCTGTAAGTTATATTTGCCTGAAACTAAGTTAATTTCATCGAAAATAACATCAATAATTTCTCCGGAATTTAAGTTTCCGTTCCATTGTTTTGAAACAGGTGATTCGTTATCTAAAATATAAGTTATTTCAAATGATGTAAGCGGTAAGTTTCCTCTGTTTCTTATTTTAAAAGTCGGAATAATTCCGGTAACACCGAAATAATAACTTTCGGGAGAAATAATTCCGAGAATTTGAACATCATTATCTGCAACAGGCAAATTAGGGTCATAACCGTCAAAACCGGTAACTCCGGCATTTATCGGATCTAACCAATCTTTTAATCTTTTATCCGGACTGTTTCCATAATCCCATGAATAAGAGAATTTTCCGTACCAATCAGGCTCATCGAGATAATAACACGAAGCATAACCTCCGTGAAGTTGTCCTATAATTCTATGATTTTCATTAAAAAGCGGTGAGCCGGATGAGCCGGGTTCAGTAGTTGTTGCTCTGTCCCAAATTACTTTCCAATGAGAATCTTGAACTCCTTGGTTTGCCAAATAATAATCTGAAAAAGAAGGTTCATCATCAAAAGATACCTTTTTAATATCAGCTTTAGGGTGATGAATACATACAGAACTTGTTGACGGAACATCATTTGTCTCCCAACCGGCATAATAAACATCATAATAATAAGGCGGAACATCATTCATTTCAAAAAGGCAAAAGTCGGAAGTTGTATTTCGTGCAATCAGAACAGCACCAGACAAATCATTGTGTGAAGGAGAAAGTGTCGGATTATCACAGATTTCGCTTTCCCAATTAAACATAAAAACCAAATCTGCTGGGTCAGAGTAGCAATGATCTGCTGTCAAAATATACGGTGTGCCGTCTTCAGTTGTATTATTTACAAGTGTAGCAGAGCAAAAACCCGAACCTCCTGTTACTAACATACAGACTGAACTAACTTCATTTTGCCAATTATCAGCATCAGTGCATGCAACATTCATATTGCAATCTCCCGAACTGCCGAAACTTTTGCCGTAATCATTAACCGTTCTGAAACCGTGTGTAATTCTGTCAATAATTAATTTGCCGGGAAATTCTGCATCACTCGGTTCATAATATTCAAGGATGATATAATCTCCTTTCAATAAACCTGTTGCAAAAATTTCATTTGCTTGATTATTGGCATTTGTAAAGCCTCCTATTATGTTTGATTTATCTAAACTATAAATGTATAAATTTGCATCTTCGGGAAGCATATAATTACTGAATCTTAAATTGAGTGTTGTTGCATCTTCCGATTTTATTGCTAATCTGTATAATATTCCTTTCGGAAACATATCAATAACAGCTTGTTTTTTCACATCAATATTTACGTCAATATTTTTTCCGAATTGCCAAGGTCGGTCTTTTGTATCGTTTGCTTCTGCATCTTTAATTAATTCTCGGTTATCTTGCTTTTCTGATAAAATAGTCGGAATATCTTTACTGATATTTTTGTTTGAAAAGCTTAAAGGTTTTCCGCCTATGTTTATTTGGGCTTGTGCTTTTATTTGAAATAATGATAATATAACGGCAAATATGTAAAGGCTTTTTTTCATGAAGTTTTAAATCTCAAATTCCATAAATAATGATGAAGAAACTGTAAAAAGTAACGATTTTTTTAAAAATATATTTAAAATTTCTGAATTAGTTGAATTCAGTTTGTTATAAATTTCAAAATTAGTAATTTAGCATGATATTTCGAATTTAATAAAGAAAAAACTTTGAAAATTACATTTCTCGGTACGGGAACATCTCAGGGAGTACCTTTAATAGGTTGCAATTGTGACATTTGCAATTCAAAAGATATTAAAGATAAACGTTTGAGAAGTTCTGTTTTAATAAGTACCGAAGAAAAAAACATTTTAATTGATGCAGGTCCGGATTTCAGACAACAAATGCTTCGAGAAAATATAATAAAATTAAATGCAATATTATTAACACACGAACATAAAGATCATATAGGCGGATTAGATGATGTAAGAGCTTTTAATTATATGCAAAAAAAACCTATGGATATTTATGCCGAAAAACGAGTAAATGATTTGTTGCAATCTCGTGATTTTGCTTATGTTGTGGAACGAAAAGATTATCCCGGAATCCCAAAAATGAGCTTTCATAATATTGAGAATAAGTTTTTTAAAATTGACGAAGAAAAAATAACTCCTATTAGAGGTATTCATGATAAATTGCCTGTTTTCGGTTTCAAAATAAGAAAATTTGCATATATTACGGATATGAATTTTATAAGTCCGGAAGAGAAGGGGAAATTAAAAGATTTGGACGTACTGGTAATAACAGCGTTAAGACATAAAAAGCATGTTTCGCATTTTAATTTGGAAGAAGCTTTGACAATAATTAAAGACGTAAAACCAAAAAAAGCATATTTAACACATATAAGTCATAAGTTAGGTTTTTATAAAGACCTCATAAATGAATTACCTGAAAATGTGTTTCCCGCATACGATGGCTTGAAAATGAAAATATAAAATTAAATATTGAAAATTGAAAATATTACATATCATGAAAAAATTAATCATCACAATTATTGTTCTTGGTGCGTTAGGAACAGGAGGTTATTACGGGTTTAATTGGTATATATCTCAGCAAGAAAAAGAAATTGCTAAACTCGAAGATAAAATTCACTTCCTTAAAGAAGAAACAGTCCCCTTAAGATTTAAAATCTTGGAAAAAGATTCGGCAAACATCAAATTTCTTATCAAATTTTATGAACAAGATGCTGAAGAAGCATTTATTGCTGACACTATAACACTTCCGGGGCAAGAATTATCTTTTGATTTTTATGTAGTTCCGGTTAAAGATATTAAAAACGACAGAGAAGTAAAAGTTGCTTTTCCCTATAAAATTTTCACAAATACAATGCCTGCAAAAAACGGAAAATTATTGTTCAATTATTACGATGAACACGGATTTCCTCAGGTATTTAACAATGCGAAAGCCGATACTGCATATATAAACAGAATGACAGAATTATTTGCAAAAATAAAAGCGGGAAATACAGAAGAAATTGAAGGAATATACGGAAGTATGGTTCAGGATATTAAAAAATTAAACGAGTTCGCAGTAAATCATGTATATCAAATTATTATACATACAAAAGGCGGCATTGAAATTAAAGAAAATACGGAATAATAAAAATACTGTAAATTAATCTGTATTCATACATTAAATTAACAATTATAACAAAAAAACAATGGGCAATTCACAAGAATTATTAAAACAAATTAATTGGTTTATTGAGCCGGTTTCAGATTTTATATTATGGTTGTTTACTTCAACAACAGGATATATTTTAATGCTGATTTTTTTGATTTTATACTTTCTTTTTTCGGTAATAAATGCTTTTCGGGTTCGTAAACTTGCACATGAAGCAATCAGCCGGAATTTAAGAATTCCGTTTCCGGAAAAGATATATCTTTTTTTCAGTGAGATAATTAAGGTATTTATGGGAATTGTATCAAAACTGCCGGTTCTTCTCGGCGTGTTTTTAATTCTTTTCGGAATTGTAGGATTATCAACAGCATTAAGCACCGTTGATGATTTTATTGAAAACCAAAAGCGAATTGCCGAAATGAAAACCGTTGTTAAAAATCTTGACAAAAGTTATATTGTTGCAAAAATGGAAATCGTTGATATGAATTATGTCGAAAACAAAACATCATTAAAAATTTATTTTTACGATTACGAATTAGATGACTATTTGCCTGAAACACAGGATATTGAGATTAAAGGAAAAGATATCTACTTTTTAAATTATGTAATGAATTTTAACTATTCCGAAATTGCATCCGGTAAAAAAGTAAATTTAGTTATGCCTTATAAAATATTCAGCGAAGAAGTTTCAAAAGATGACGGTATTCTGTTACAAACAACTGACTCTGTCGGAGTGCCGTATATTTTTCACAGAGACGATGATGAAATTTACGGTATAGAAAAAGGAAATTATTACGCAAGGTTAAAAGAATTTGCTGAACTAATGACTGACAGCGAAAAAGCCAGAAAAGAAGGAATAAAAAGTTTTTATGCAGCAGCACCGCACTTTGTAAATAATATCCGCAAAGGGCAAAAAATTATAATCTGGTCTGAGCAAACAGGCGGTTTAGTTTTGAAGAAGGAGAGGTTGTTTTAAAACAAGACTTTCTATATCTTCAAAAGCATGGAAAGTCTAATATAAAAAATGCAAGAACTTCAAAGCGACATACAATTCCTGAAAGGCGTAGGACCAAAACGTGCAGAACTTCTGAATAATGAATTAAACATATTCACTTTCAGAGACTTATTGTATTATTATCCGTTCAGATATATTGACAGATCAAAGTTTTACAAAGTAAAAGACATTAAAGAAAGCTTGCCTAATATTCAATCAAAAGGAATTATCAGCAACTTTAAAACCAAAGGAACAAAATACAAACAAGTTCTTACGGCAGAATTTTCAGACGAAACCGGCACAATTGAACTAATTTGGTTTAAAGGAATAAAATGGGTTCTTCAAAATCTTGAATCCGGAAATGAATATATTATTTTCGGAAAACCGGCAAGATACGGAAGAAAAATAAATATTGCTCATCCTGAAATTGACAGTCCGGAAGATGCAAAAAAGAAAATGTCATCAAATTTGCAAGCAGTATATTCCTCAACCGAAAAACTGAATAAAAAGAATATAAATTCAAAAGTTTTCAATAAGATATTATCAAGCGTTTTTGAGAAATTAAATACAAAACTTCCCGAAACACTTCCCGGTTTTCTTATTCAGAAGCTAAAACTTATTTCGCACCACGAAGCAATTAGAAATATTCATTTCCCGAAAGATAATTATACACTTCAAAAAGCAATATTCAGATTGAAATTTGAAGAACTTTTTTTTATACAATTAAGTGTTCTGCAAATAAAATATAACAGAAAAATTATATTTAAAGGATATGAATTTCCGAAAGTAGGAGATTTTTTTAACAGATTTTTCAACGAAAAACTTCCGTTCGAACTTACCGGTGCACAAAAAAGAGTAATAAAAGAAATAAGAAAAGATTTTGCATCCGGTAAGCAGTCCAACAGACTTTTACAAGGCGATGTCGGAAGCGGAAAAACATTAGTTGCCCTAATGTTGATGTTAATTGCTCTCGATAACGGATTTCAAGCAAGCATAATGGCACCTACCGAAATTCTTGCACAACAACATTTTATAAGTATTAATAAATTCCTTAAAGGGCTTAACGTAAGCATTTCATTATTAACAGGTTCTACAAAACAAAAAGACAGGAGAATTTTGCATGAAAACTTACAAAACGGAAACATAAATATATTAATAGGAACACACGCACTAATTGAAGATACGGTAAAGTTTCATAATCTCGGGCTTGTAGTAATTGACGAACAGCATCGTTTCGGAGTTGCACAGAGAGCAAAAATGTGGAAAAAAAACAAACGCCCGCCGCACATGATTGTTATGACAGCAACACCAATCCCAAGAACTTTATCAATGACAATTTACGGTGATTTGGATATCTCAATTATTGATGAACTTCCGCCGGGAAGAAAAAAAATAAAAACAATTCATTCCTATGATGCCAAAAGATTACCCGTTTTTAAGTTCGTAAGAGATCAAATTAAATCCGGCAGACAAATATATATTGTATATCCTTTAATTTACGAATCCGAAAATTTTGAGTATAAAGATTTAGAAGACGGACTGGAAAGCATAAGCAGAGCATTTCCGCCGCCTGAATATGCAATAAGCGTTGTTCACGGGCAAATGAAACCCGAAGAAAAAGAAGCTTCAATGAATCTTTTTGTAAAAGGAATAACAAATATTATGATTGCAACTACCGTTATTGAAGTCGGGGTCGATGTTCCCAATGCAACTGTTATGATTATTGAAAGTGCCGAACGTTTCGGATTGTCGCAACTTCATCAACTTCGCGGAAGAGTAGGAAGAGGAGCCGAGCAATCATATTGTATTTTAATGACATCCTATAAATTGTCAAAAGAGGCAAAAATAAGAATTAATACAATGGTTGAAACCAACGACGGATTTAAAATTGCCGAAGTTGACATGAAACTTCGCGGACCGGGCGATACGGAAGGAACACGTCAAAGCGGTTTGCCTTTTGAATTAAAATTGGCAAATTTAACACAGGATTATAAAATTTTGGAACTTGCCCGGCATTCGGCAATTGATATTTTAGACGATGACTCTGAATTAAAAGAAGATAAAAACCAAATACTTGTAAGGCAATTAAAAAGAATTAAAACTGCAAACCAAAATTGGGGAGTAATCAGTTAAATTTTATTTCAAATTTATTTGATGGTTAAATTATACATTGAATTGGGTGAATACAGAGAATTAATCAGTATAATATTAACTTTCTTTATATTAGCAATTATTTCCTTTTCATTTTTCAAATATTCAAGGCAAAATAACTCAAACGACAGAAATAAAGATTTCAAAATTCCTGTTTGGTTATTGCGAGCACATGTTGCAAAGTTTATTTTTAACACTTCTTTTGAATTTAATGATGTTACAAAAGCTTATACTTCTTTTCTTAAAAAATATTTCAGCACATTAGAACTTGACTTTAAATATGAAACAAAGCAATTAGAATTATTAGTTAAAAATAATATTAATGTTGAAAAAACAATAAAGGAAGGGAATAAAGTTACTCACAAAAAAAAGTTGTTGATTCTTGTATTTTTGTTTAATGCTTCTGTCAGGAACGGTAAAATTTATGATAAAGAATTGCAATATTTAAATAAAGTATATAAAGATTTAGGAATAGCTTATCAAGTATTTATAAATATAAAACTCAACTATATTAAAGAAGAAAAAAAATCTGCAACTATTTACGGCAATCATTTTTTAAAAGATAAATTATTAAATTCATACAAAGTATTAGGATGCAATGAAAACTCTGACATAAAAATTGTTAAAGAAGCATACAGAACACTTGCAAAAAAATATCACCCTGATTTAAACTCAGGACTTTCAAAAAAACAAACAGAACTGAATATTACAAAATTTCAAAAAATAACAGATGCTTACAATTATATCAAAGAATTTCATTTTCTCAACAAAAAAAAGGGTATTTGATTCTACAAATACCCCTTCTCTAAATAGGCTCTTACAGGTTTATTCAACTTTTGTCGAATCCAAAAGGTTTTTAGTTAAAAACTTTTCCATTGCTCTGTAAAAATCAAATCTGTTTTCTTCGTTTCTGAAACCGTGTCCTTCATCATCTTTTACCATATATTCAACTTCAATTCCTCTTTCTCTCATTGCTTCAACCATTTGATCGGCTTCATCTTTATTTACTCTCGGATCATTTGCTCCTTGTGCAATAAATAATTTTGCTTTAATTTTATCTACATGAAAAACCGGCGATACTTCTCTGAAATAAATACTGTCTTCAACAGGATTACCGGTCATTTCATACATCATAGGTAAAAACGGTGCCCAATAAGGAGGTATTGTTTTCATAAAAGTAAATAAATTTGAAACACCGACATAATCAACTCCGGCGGCATATAAATCAGGTTCTTTTACAAGCCCCATTAAAGTTGCATATCCTCCGTAACTTCCTCCGTATATAGCAATTTTATCCGGGTCGGCAATTCCTTTATCAATTAACCATTTTGTACCGTCGGTAATATCATCTTGCATTTCTTTTCCCCATTTTTTGAAAGATGCCTCCCAAAATTTTCTGCCGTAGCCTGTTGAACCTCTGAAATTCATCTGCAAAACAGCAAAACCTCTGTTAGCCAAAAATTGAATCTCAGGATTAAATCCCCAGCCGTCTCTTGCCCACGGTCCTCCGTGAGGATTAACAACTACCGGAAGATTTTCGGCATTATCCATAGTATAGCCTTTAGGCAAAGTAAGATAACCGTGAATAGTTAATCCGTCTCTTGATTTATATTCAATCGGAAGTTGATTTGCCATTTCATTTTCATCAATCCAAGGGCTTACATCTGTTATTTTTTCAACTTTATCCGATTCCTTTTCATAAATATAATATGCCCCTAAAGATTTGTCGCTGTATGTTCTTACTATAAAAATATTTTCTTCTTTATTTTCTCCGGTAATTGCAATTTCATATCCTTCTAACTCTTTTTCTAAAAATTCATAATCTGCTTTTGTTTCCTCATCAAAAAAATACCGCTCTCTTTTCCAAGATGTAAAAGATGCAGATGTTAATACCTTCCGTTTTTCGGAATATGAAACACTTTCAACATCATATTCATTATTTTCATACAAAATTTTTGATTCTTTTCCTTCTGTTAAATCAAATTCAATAATCGCACTTTTATCTCTTCCTATATTTGAAGAACCTATCAAGTTTTTATTATCAAAAGTGAAGAAATGAGGACTGAAACTTTCTTTAAAATCGGTTGTTATAATGGTTTTCCAATCATCTTCTTCCGTTTCTCTGTAAAGAATGCTTGAATTAGTTCCCGAAACAGCTGTTGCAACACGTAATTTGCCTTCATGGTCAAAAAGCCATCCTTGAATATTCCCGGGATTTTCGGCAAGAAGTTCTATTTTTCCGTTATCTAAATATAACCTGTAAGGGTCAAAAAGTTGCGGGTTTCTTTTATTCATTGAAATTATTACTTCATTCGGGATGTCAGGCAAATCATCAATAATCATTGAACGAACCCCGTCAAAATCAGTTAAGCAAACAGGTTCGTTTCCGTTTATATTTGCCAAATAAATTTTATAATTTTCATCGCCTCCGTTATCTTTTAAGTATAAGATTTGTTCATTATTAGGCCAAAAATAACCTGCAATATTTCTGTCTGTTTCACTTGTTAATCTTTTAACATCATCTTTTTCCCTTTCTCGAATAAAAATATTCATTCTTTTTTCATAAGGAGCCATGTAGGAATAAAATTTTCCGTCAGGAGAAATTTTATACGATGTTTTATCCGGATTCTTAAAGAAATCCTCTAACGGAATTTGTTTTGCTTTCATAATTTCTTCATCTTTATTTTCATCACCGCAACTACTGATAAATATACTGCCGAAAAATACAGTAAACATTAATAAATAATTTAGTAACTTCATAATTCTACTTTACTAAGTTAAAATTTCCTGTTTTTCAGCTTGTTTCCTGTAATTTAGGTCAATATCGTATTTTCTTTTCTTGTGTCTTTTTTCCATTTGTTCAAGTCTAATTTCGACATCTTTTTT
>JAKISF010000034.1 GCA_021648725.1 Bacteroidales bacterium
TATCAAATAAAATCAGCGATATTAATAGCTTGTATAATTTGTTCTAAATTAACAATTTACAATCAAACTAACAACTTTTTTTCATTATTTCGAGCATTTTTTTAACTTCGTAAAGTAGAATTAAAGATTGGGATTTGAATACAAACTTATCTTTATCTAATTTTGTTTCGGCAAATCTTCCTTCATCAACAACTATGCTGTCCATAACTTCGGTGTAATCTTTATGAATTCCGAATTTCATTAATAAGTCGCCGCCTAATGCAGGTCCGGAATGACAAGCTGTACAACCTTTGGTCATAAATGTATTTAATCCTTTCTTTTCTTGCTCGCTTAATGCTGACAAATCGCCTGTTAAAAACTTATCAAATCTATCAGTTGTCATTAATGTTCTTTCAAATGCTCCGATTGCTTTTTTCAAATTATCATAATTTAAAGCACCTTCTTCTTCCGGAAATGCTTCTGCAAACATTGTTTTATATTCCTCAACTTCTGATAATCTTTTAATTACTGATGCTTCATCGGGCATTGCCATTTCAACCGGGTTTGTTACAGGCATGCCGGCTTGTTCTTCAACATCTTTTGCTCTGCCGTCCCAAAATTGAGTTCGATGGATAGCAGCATTAAAAACAGTCGGGGAATTTCTTGTTCCGAGTCCGCCATTATCTCCCGGAGACGTCGGTAAATTGTCAACACCGTAGGTTGAAAGATCATGGCATGTGTTACAAGATTGATTACCTTCAAGTGATAGTCTTGTATCAAAATACAAAATTTTACCTAATTTAACTTTTGCATCGGTAATTTCATTTTCCGGATTTTCAAAAACCTCGGGTAAAACTGAAAAAATACCTTGAGCTCTTTCAAGAAGGGCAATATCCGAAGAATCGACTGCATTTGTGTCGTTTGTGCTTTCTGTTGCATCATTACAAGCTGCAAAAAAGAAAACAAAAAATGTAAAAATTAATACTGTTTGTTTCATAAAGATTAATTTAGAGTTCATAAATAAAAAATTGATTTAATTAATTTAACTTTCCTAATCGTGCTGTTACTTTAACTGTTGTTTTTTTTAATAAGAAACCGATTCCTAAAACAGGTTTTTGAATTTTCTTTTCATATTGCGGATAAAACACAACATCATAACCCGGATTATTGTGCATTAATTCATATAGTGCATAATTTGATGTTTTATCAGAGAGTATATTACCAATCACAGGTATCTGAACAAAGTCAATAAAAGAAGACGCTAAAATACTTTTTTCAATATTTCCTTCTGCTTTATTCAGCAACCTTTGAAAATCAATCCCGATTATTTTTGTTGAATTCGCTTCTGCAGAAACTTGAGCTGATAATATAAAATCTGATTTTTCTAATTCAACATTAACATTAGGTTCTCGCATTGTTTTACTGAGAGTTGTACAACTTGTAACAGAAATTAAAAGTAATCCTGAAATAATAAAAATTAGATTTCTCATGATAATGTTTTTTTAATTAATAAGATTTTGCAAATAATACTCTTCTTTTTGATGGTTTTCCGGTTACCATACAAACACCTTCTTCATCCGGAGAGTCAAAAGGAATATTTCGGATGGTTGCTTTAGTTTCTTCTTGAATTTTTTCTTCTGTTTCTGCTGTTCCGTCCCAATGTGCATATACAAAACCGCTTTTATTTTTTATAATGTCTTTAAATTCATCATAAGTATCGGCTTTATACGTATTATCTTTTCGGAATTTTAATGCTTTATTGAAAATATTATCTTGAATTTCAGTCAATAAATTTTTGATAACTTCTTCAATGCCTTCAAGTTCATAAGTTTTCTTTTCAAGAGTATCTCTCCTTGCAAGTTCAATTGTTCCGTTTTCAATATCTCGCATACCGATTGCTAAACGAACAGGAACACCTTTTAATTCATATTCGGCAAATTTATGACCGGGACGATGAGTATCTCTGTCATCAAATTTAAAACTGATACCGAATTCTTTAAGTTTACCGGTAATAATATTTACTTTCTCTCTGATAACTTCTAATTGCTCCTCATTTTTAAATATCGGAACAATAACCACTTGTATCGGTGCTAATTTAGGCGGTAAAACTAAACCTTTATCATCGGAATGTGCCATTATTAATGCTCCGATTAATCTTGTTGATACACCCCAAGAACTTGCCCAAACAAATTCTTCTTTGCCTTCTTTACTTGTGTATTTAACGTCAAATGCTTTTGCAAAATTTTGTCCGAGAAAATGCGAAGTTCCGGCTTGCAATGCTTTACCGTCTTGCATCATGGCTTCAATGCTTAAAGTATCTATTGCACCGGCAAAACGTTCACTTTCAGATTTTGAACCTTTTATAACCGGCATTGCCATCCATTTTTCAGCAAATTCAGCATAAACTTCCAACATTTGTTTTGTTTCAGCAATTGCTTCACCGGAGGTTGCATGAGCAGTATGTCCTTCTTGCCAAAGAAATTCTGCTGTTCTGAGGAATAAACGAGTTCTCATCTCCCAACGCATTACATTTGCCCATTGATTGATTAAAATCGGTAAATCTCGATAAGACTGTATCCACTTTTTATATGTGCTCCAAATTATAGTTTCAGATGTCGGTCTGATAATCAATTCTTCTTCCAGTTTTGCATTTTCATCCACAATAATACTCCCGTCTTCTGTTGTTTTTAATCTGTAATGTGTTACAACTGCACATTCCTTAGCAAATCCGTCAACATGGCTGGCTTCTTTTGCAAAATATGACTTCGGAATAAGCAAGGGAAAATAAGCATTTTCGTGTCCGGTTTCCTTGAACATTATGTCCAATTGTGCTTTCATGTTTTCCCAAATAGCATATCCGTACGGTTTTATGACCATACTTCCTCTAACTCCCGAATTTTCGGCAAGATCTGCTTTTATCACAATATCATTATACCATTGCGAATAATTATCCTCTCTTTTTGTTATTCCTTTTGACATTATTTTAATTGAAAAGTTTATAGTATTTTTTTTACCTCAGCTTGCAAAAGTAAAAAAAGTATCCGGCTGAATAAATTTGTCGGATACTTTTAATAAATATTTTTGTATTTTTTTAATGTCCTCCACCCGGCATCAAAAACTGTTCTTCGGTTTCTTTAACAATTTTATTATAAAAATCTTTTCCGTAACCGGGTTGTGTCATATTGGGGTTTTGAAAACCGGGGTTAACAGTTTTTACATTCCCGTCCATATATTTCATAAACAAATATTGATAAAACTTTTTCCAATCATAAACCAACGCATTTGCATTATTCACAGAAAAATCCGTAATAAATTCTATTGCTAATTTTTTGTCTGATTCAAATAATGATTTTGCTCCGGCGTCAATTGCTTTTACTTTTTTTACAAAGTTTTTTTCTAAGCCTTGTTGTTTTTTATAAATTTCAGGATGAATGGCATTATATCTTAAATAGGCTAAGTTAGAAACTTGATTGAAAATCCAAAATGCTGAATTATCAGACCATTCCATCATTTTACCGTTTCCTGTTGCAAAAGTTTCAGGTACATTTGTGCTTGAAGAATATAAAGGTGTATAAACAGTGCTTGCAGCATCGTCAACACTGAACCAAAGAATTCCGCCTATTTCGTTCGGAATCCAACTTCTTGATTGTGAAATAAATGAGAAGCCGGTTTGTTGGGTTGCCGTTGCTCTTTCATTACAATAATGTGCTGTTTCGCCTTGTGCATTTGTTGCTTCCCAAGTTAAAGGACGCCATCTGTACGGAAGTTCAAACGGACCTGCACCTATATCTTTTCTCATATCTAATTCGGTATTTTCAAGATGGTCTCTCATAAAATTCATCATATCATTAACCGTAATTTTTCTGTTCGGCTTAATCCATAAAGGCATTCTGTTTGAAGCATAGTTTTCCTTTGTCATCGGTGTATTTTCTACATGGTCTTTTTTATGTGTGATATCTCCTTTTACATAATTGAAATGTTTCATCATATCATCATTCACATCTTTAAACATAGACCAAACACGAATTTCACAAAATCTTGCACCGCCAAAATCAACGGGGGCATATACATCTGAAAAACTGAAATCTTTATCTTTACCTTCATAAAAACCTTTTTCTTTCGCAAAAGAAATAACATCAGAAGCATAAATACAGTTTTCAGAATCGTTTAAGGGAAAAGTTGTAATTCTTGCTTGATTTGCATGTCCGCTGATGTATCCGTCAGGAATTTTTCGAGCTACCCAAACAGCACCTTTTTCACCTTCACCTTTACCGATCATTTCCATTATCCAAACTTCATTAGGATCTGATATTGAAAATGATTCGCCGCTACTGTAATAACCGTATTTTTCCATAAGATCAGCTATAACATTAATTGCTTCTCTTGCTGTTTTTGAGCGTTGAAGGGCAATATACATCAAACTTCCGTAATCCATAATTGCGCCTTTTTGAGAGCCTAATTGAGATAGACCTCCGTAAGTTGTTTCTCCTACAGCAACTTGAAATTCATTCATATTTCCTATAACATTATAGGTGTGAGTAACTTGCGGAATTTTCCCGAGAAATTTTCCTGTGTCCCATTCATATATATCAAGCATTGTTCCTGCAGGCCAATCCATTGCAGGCCAATTATAAAGTTCTCCGTAAAGTACGTGAGAATCTGCGGCATAACTTATCATTACGGAGCCGTCGGCAGAAGCACCCTTAGTAATTAAAAAATTTGTACATGCATTATTATTTGTATTTAATGCAAATACAAAAACAAGCATCATAAATATTGATATTAGTTTCTTCATTGTAATTATTTTTAATTTAAAAATATGAACGAACAAAAATAAAATATTTAATATTATTTTAACTACTTTTGTTTAATTAAAAATAAAATGAAATGACATCTGAAAAAGAAAAAATAATTCTTGATATAATAAAGAAGAAATCTATATTAAAACAAAAAGTATTTACAAATACATATAAAGTTTTTAGTGATTTAAAAAGCGTGCTTTCAAAAATGGAAGTTGATTATAATAAACAATTAAAAAAAGATGTAATAAATCCGCCTTTTAAATATAAAAACATCAGTGATTTTCAATGCGAACTGAAAGTTGCCGGTGATATTTTAGTTTTTCAAATGCATTCAAATATTTTTGAGTTTGACAGAGATCACGGGGTTTGGAAAATAACTTACGTGCAGAATAATGAAATGGCAACATATTCGGGAATAATAAATATTTATAATTTTTTGGCTGATTCGTTTAAATATAATCGTGTTCAAGATTTAGGTTACCTTGTGGGCAGAATATTTATAAACAAAGATTTTCATTATTTTGTTGAAGGAAAACGGCAAATGGGTTTTTTATACAATGATTTCGGAAACGACATTATTGATAAAGATAAAATTAAGAAAGTAGTTGATACTGCAATTGCTTATTCTTTGGAATTTGATTTATTGGTTCCTCCGTATGATAATCTGAAAGTTATTACTGTAGAACAAATTGAAAATAAACGACAAAACGGACAGATTCAAACAGGAAAACGTTTAGGATTCGGATTCCGCTCCGATGATGTTCAAGGGGAACAACAAGACCCGGTTTATACGGGAGGATAACAAAGCAAAGAATATACTAAAAATATAAAGCCGAATATTTTACGATATTCGGCTTTATAATTCTACAGAAAATGAAATAAGATTTAGAGTTCTTCTGACGGTTTTTCGGAGAAAGGCGGATAAACGTCTGTCATAAAGTTAAAATATAAATTGACTCTTAATCCCCAGCGTTGAGTTCCGACATTGAATTTATGCCAATTTTCAGGATATTTTCCTGTAAATAAAACCACCCAAAAAGCTAAAAAGATTAAAAACATAGTTCCGATCATTCTAAACATTAAAAGAAATCCGTGCGGAATTAAAATATAAAAGAATCCGAAAAATACTCTTAATAACAAAGTTCCTCTGCTTAATGATTCAGGATACTCAATTTCCAGAACAAGAGCCTCATCTTCAACATCCAAACCAAACTTAGGATAACCGTCTGCTAAATTTAATAGTCTTGCATTTACTCGATAATTCCATTTTAATAATTTAACTTGGAAGTTAAACATACTTTCAGGATATTTACCGGTAAACAATACAGCCCAAAAAGCAATAAATGTAAATATTCCTGAGACCAGTGATAAGAACATTAATATAAACATGTGCGGAATAGCAATATAAATTCAGCCAAACAACCACCGTAACAAAAGTTCTCCTCTGGAATAAGAATCTTGATGAATAATGTCGAATTTCATAATATTGTAAAATTAAATTGTTCCTACTCTTTTTTTCAGTTTTCGGAATCCCTGAATCATTTACCAAATATACAAAAAAATACCGCACAAAAAAAGAACCGAAAAAATCGGTTCTTAAATATCATGATTATGTATTTTATTATTCAGTTACTTCTTCAGTAGATGCACCTTCTAATACCAGTTTTTTATAAATATGAGTTTTAGCTCCTAACATAATAGGCATAAATACTAGTAATACTAATAGACCTAAAATAGCATGAATCCAACTAAATAAGTAAAAAACAATTAAAAAAGCAACAACTAAAATTAAATTTGCAAAAAACATTGTCCATTTATGACCATCTGTTAAATTATTACTTTCAGTTAAAGCTTCTGAAGGATTTTTTTCGTGACCGATTACTAAATACATTGCTAGTGACCATGAAAGATTTAGAATAATCGCAGGAACAATCATGAAAAGAATAGCCGGATACATTGCTAACATTTTTAAACCGATTGTTACAAAGAATTCACCCATTTTAATTCTGTATTTAGGGTCAAAAATTTCAAGAGGAGACATCACATTTCCTTTACTCAATCCCATAGGCAGTGTTGTAACAGCTATTGTTGTACCGACATTAATATAAGGAATCCAAATTGTTAAAACCCAAAGCACAAGAACACCCAATATTGATAAAAAGTTTTTTAATCCGATAGCAATACCATCTTTAATAATACCTTCAATAGTTAAATTTTTGTCCATAATAATTAGTTTAAATAAAAAATGCCTACTCTAATATCCTTTCAGTTTTCGGCGTCCCTGAAATATTTCTTCAAATATATATAATTCAATTAAACATATTAAACTATTTAAGGATTTTTTTTAAAAAAATATTTAAGTATCTTTTAAACTTAGAAGGCTATTACAAGCTATTCTTTACTTACCGACAAACTGCCCGTTATTTTCTTTAAGTCGTTTTCAGTTACAATTAAATTGTATTTAGATTGTAATAGTGAATAAGCTGTATTTAAATAAGCTATTTGAAAATCTCTGTAATTAAATGAATTGATTGCTCCGGCATTAAATTTTTCTCCTGCAATATCTAAATTTAATTTTGAAGCTTTATAATTTTCTTCAGATACTCTTAGCAATTGTTTTCTGTTTTCAAATAGTTGCCAAATTGTATGCAAATTATTTCGCATAATCATTTCCAACTCTTCAATTTTTAAATTCATTTTCTCTGCTTCAATCTTTGCATTACTGATACTTCTTTTTCTGTTATTCCCGTTAAAATTTGTATTATGGATGACAAAATGAAAGACTTTTTATTTTTCCTGAAAATGATTACTCCGATGATTATTCAAATTCTATTTTGGATAGGAGTTGCAGGAGTTGTTATAATGGGATTAGTAACTATGTTCTCGGGGGGATTCCTTCAAGGATTATTAATGATAATTTTGGGACCTATCGGAGTAAGATTATGGACTGAATTATTAATTGTTGTTTTCAAAATTAATGATACTTTAACAGATATCAGAAACAACACAAAAAAAGATGCTTAATCTTTTTTGATGAAACAAAAAAAAGAGGCTGAAAGCCTCTTTTTTTGTTAATTAAACTTATATAAGAAATATTAGTATAGTATTTATTTACTTTTTCACATCAACCCTGATACCTTCAGAATGAGAAGTAAATTCAGGAGCATACATACATTGAATTGTCGTAATACCGTTTGAAAAATTTCCTTCGTGTGTAACTCTTAAAGGATATTCAAAAACATAAGTTCCTTTCGGTAAAGCTTCCATAAAAAAGTTAGTTGATGCGTCTTTTGTGCTTTCGTAATAACCTAATCCGTCTTGCCATTTATAACGAGAAATTACATTAATCGGTTCAAAGCCTGATGCTCGCATATCTTTCATGTGGATGTATTCCATTCTTCTGTCCACACGCAATTCAATTCTTACGATTACTTTATCACCTATTTTCAATTTTGCTTTATCGGAAATCGGTTCAATGACTTTTCCTCTTTCGGTTAATTTTTCGATAAATAATTGTTTTTTCAATTTCAAAGGTGTTTCATGCGGTGTAATTTTATCTAAATCTTCAAAATATTGCCAGTATAATGCTCCCCAGCTTACACCTTCGTCGTATTTTGTAACGGTAACATTTCCCATTTCAGGTTTTATTTCTCCGCCGCTCCACGATGTTTTAAAGTAACCTGTTCCGGCTTCAACTTTAACATTGTCAAGTTTTGTAGGATCAATATGTTTACCGTTCATTTCAATTTTTACTTGCTTATCACTTACAAGCCAATCAGAACCTCGCATTAAAAGTGCATATACGGCTTCGGTTGTTGCCTTGGTTGTTTTCCAATCTTGTGTTTGCTTTTGTTTGAGCAACCAAATTTTTAAGGCATTTACAGATTCTGTGTCATTTGCAACTTCGTCAAAAACCTCAATCATTAAAGCTTGTTGCTCAATTGGTGCTTGATACCAATACCAACCGCCTACATTATCAACCCAATACATTCCCATTTCCGGATGATCTGTTGATTTTTCTTTTAATGAGTTAACTATCTCATCTTCAACATGAATACCTGTTTTTACGGTATTGCTTCTGTGTAATGCCAAAGCAATCATTCCTTGCATATATTTACTTTGCGATAACCAATATTTTTTTGATTGCCCCATGTAATATTCATAAGCATCTTTTGTTGAGTTAGGAATTTGAATATCATTAAAATAACTTCTTCCGTACAAATATTGAATTGCGGTATAACTTAAATGATTTTTTTCGAGTTCTTTTTTTGTATAATGACGTTTCAGCCAATTATAATCTTCTTTAATTCTTACATCCAAATAACCGACAGCTTTTCTCAACATATTCCATGTTTTAGAATCTTGCCTTACGGACTTTACACCGAGTTTATCAAGATGTCCCATTCCGGTAACAATATGCTGTGTAATGTATCTGCTTTCGGGCATTCCGTCGAACCAAGGCCAAGCTCCGTTTG
Organism: Bacteroidales bacterium; assembly: GCA_021648725.1. NCBI lineage: Bacteria > Pseudomonadati > Bacteroidota > Bacteroidia > Bacteroidales > Bacteroidales bacterium. Next base: position 9,257 of record JAKISF010000034.1, read on the forward strand.
ATTTTTGTGCGTTTTGTACTTTTTTTAAAGCTCTGTTAAGCTCGTTTGACATTTTATTCAAATCAAACAGAAGTCCGACACGTTTCTTACGTTCTGATTCGTCTTTACCCTGTAATACCCAAGGTGTTTCTTCCAGTAAAACAGCTTTCAGTTCCTGATTTTTTTCGAGATTTGAAATTAATGCACCTGCATCAGCTTCTTTCCAAGAATCAAAAACACGTTTTATTTTCGGATTTGAATTTGCAATATGCGATGCGATGCTGTTTGCATAAAACCGACTGAAAGTTTGCTCTGTACATTCGTAAGGATATTCCATTAAATAAGGCAATGCTTGAACGGCATACCAAGCCGGGTTTGATGTAAATTCCAAAGTTAATTTATGGTGTTTAATTGAGCTTGAACTTCCGGAATTTATCAACTTCTCAAATTTAAACTCTGTTTTACCTTTTCCTCTCACGGGTAAAGGCAAACTTTCGGTAACCAGCATTCTGTTAGTTAAAACAGGAACGGGTTTTTGCTCACCGTCTGAGAATTTCTCAGATTTTGCAACAACTTTATATGTTATTGCTCCGAGACCTTCGGGTATTTCTAATTTCCATGAAACCAAACTGTTGCTTCCGGCTTTAACCGAGAAGTTTTTTTGTTTGCTTTCACTTTTAATCAAAATATTATCAAGCGGTTGCATTGTAATTGCATCGAAAAATTCTAATTGAACTTGACCGTTAATATCTTCTTTTGAGATGTTACTTATTTTAACAGGAAATGTAATTTTATCGAATTCTCTGAAAAAACGCGGCGAATTAGGCATTAACATTAAATCTTTTTGAGTAACCAGTTCTTCGTTTATGAAACCGTATTTTAAATCTTCGGTTGTTGCAAATCCCATCATTTTCCATTTGGTTAATGATTCGGGGATTGTAAAACTTATGATGACTTCACCTTTATCATTGGTTTGAAGATGGGGATAGAAAAACGCTGTTTCATTAAAGTTTGTTCTGACTTTTACGTTTGAGAAATCTTGTTTTATTTTATCTTTCCTTCCCGGTTTTTTATCCTTTTTTTCTCTTCCTATTCCGGTTGAAGTAGTTACAACATCATCAATTTCTGCGACATCTTCTTCGGAAACTGCCGGCATTATACTTTCATCTGCATCATAAGACTCTTCATTTGCTTCTGATTCTTTTTTGTATTTACCGTTTCGGCTTCTTGAAGATTTTGAAATTATCCTGCCGGTGTAACCCCTGCCGTATGAATAATAACTAAATCCGAACCAATTAAAACTATCGTAATATAAATTCGCAGCATAAACTGTTAAATCTAAACCCTTTTTTAATAAAGTTGAATTTGCACTTGTAAAAGTTCCGGTTGACCATGAACAGTTTGAATAGTATGAGTTATAGATACTGAAATTCCAATAGTTCTTTTTAAATTGGTCAAGCGATGCATCATATAAAGTTGCGAGCATTTCGGCAGCAACTTTTTCGCCTTTCGGTCCTTTTATTTTTATTTTCCATTCTTCTTTTTGTCCGGGATATAATTTATCTCGAAAAGTCATAAATTCAATATCTAATTTTTTATTTGAATAAGGAACATATATTACTGATGTTGAATTATATAACCTATTATCTTTTACAAAAATAAAATGGACGGAAAAATTTCCTCTGTGTTTTTCTTCAACCGGAATCTTTATTAATTTTTGCTCATTATTTATGTTCAAAATTTTCTGAGAAACAATTTTGCCTTTATGTTCAATTTGATAAATTACTTTTGTGCCTTGATATCCTGAGCCTATTAAAAATAATGCCTCTTCTCCCGGTTCGCAATAAGTTTTAACCGGTACAAATAATTTGGTCATTTTTACGGGCATAGTTTTATCTTCATGATTATAAACAGTGAAGAAATGCTTATTACTTACATCATTTCCGAATGCATCTTTTGAAGTAATTTCGGCAACATAATAACCGGAAGCAAAATATTTTATTGATGATAGGTTCAGTTTTTTATTATCTTTTGTATTAAATTTTGTCATAAAAACTTGCTCTTCTTTTTTAAGTTCAGTTTGCTCGTTTTCATTATCATACAAATTCCCGGGAAAAGTTTTATACCACTCTTCTTTTGTATATAATTTTTTATCTGCTCTGCCCCAATGTTTATTCTTTAATACTTGCGGGTTATCTTTTAATTTAAAAATCTTAATTTTACCTGATGCTTCAATAAATTCTCCGTTAAGATTTTGCGTTTTAATATCATATTCATATTTATGTTTGCTGTCTATTTCTTTTTGATTTTTATTAATTAAACCCGAAAGCGGTAAACTTACTTGCAATGCTCTGTATCCGATATTAATTCCTTTTGAGGTACTTTGTGTTTCACCGTTTAAGTCAAGAACATCAACAGAAATCTCATATCTGAAATATGTAAATTCATTTTCAGGCATTGATAAGTCAGGCAATGCTTTGAAATTAATTTTAAAAACACCGCTTTCATCTGTAACAACAGTTCCGTTTGCAATTTCAACAGATTGAGTCGGCATGATCCAATACCACCAACCTCTCCATTTGGGTGTTCTTGTAACTCGGAATGTAACAATTCCGTCAGAAATAGGTGCTCCGGAGTAACTTATTGCTTTTCCTTCTACTTTTATATCATCATTAAGTAAATAATTTCCTTTAAAAGGTAACATTTCAACTTCAAATTTAGGTCGTTTATATTCCTCAACAGAAAAATATTTTGAACCGTCTAAACCTTCAATATGAAATTGTCCGTTTATAAGCCCGAGCGGAATATCAAAACTTCCGCTGAAAGTACCGTATTCGTTTGTTCTTACCTCTAAATCGGCAACTTGTTGATTATTTACATCATATAAAGTAACCATTCCTGAATTATTCTTGATTACTTCATGTTTATTACCCTCTGAACTTATGCTTATACCTTTAAAATATACAGTTTGCCCGGGTCGGTATATTGCTCTGTCAGTAAAATAATGAGTTTTTTGCGATACATAAAGAGCATTATCCCTTTCGTAAAGATATATTGAATTTGAAGTGGTTAAAAAATCATTTCCTTTTCTAAAATCAACATTCCAATAAGTATAGTCTCTTTTATTTCCCGATTTTACAGTTATAAAACCATCTTTATCAGTATATTGCATTGTTTTATTTACTCTTATATACTTTCTTAACTTATAATTATATTTACTGTACCAAAGTTGGCAAGCAACATCTTTTAAGGGCTGACCGGTTTTTCTGTCGGCTACAAAAAATCTGTATGAACCATTGTAAAGCGGTTGTTGAACATAACTGATATCAGAAACCGTAAATATTTCATAAGAAACCATTGCTTTATTATATGAGTAATTTTCATTATCAGATATAAACAAAATATATAAACCGGTTTTATTTAAAGCGTCTAAAACGATTTCAACGGAGTGTGTATTGTAATCACCGTCATCCGGGATATTTTTTGAAAACTCGTATATTTTTTCAGAATTTATAACTAACTTATCATACAACTTCTCACCGTATAATCGGTTAGAAAGTTTTTCATATTTGTTTTTATCAATTTTTGCAACTTTAATGAATAACTTATTTATATTCCTGAAAGAAACTCTTGCCGAAAACTTTGATTTTGAAGAAATTATATTTTCTGTTGTAAAACTTAGATTATGTTTTCTAATTTGAACAGATAAACGTTTACAATGATCGGCAGCATTTGTTTCCGAATACCTTTTAATAACATTTTCACAAATTTCATATGCTGTTCTTTTGTAAAATTTATATTTATCGGTTTCTTTTTCAAGCGGGTTGTATTTATTTGAAAGCGTATTATAATATTTTGCAATTTCATAAGAAACCTCGGAAGAAAATGAATTAGAAGCATGTTTTTTTTCTAACTTTTGCAATGCTTCCAAATAAAGTTCATCTTTATTATTGTGAACAGAATGAGCATAAGCAAATTTTAATCTTTTTAAATCTACATCAATTAAGGCATCTTCTTCTTTTTGCTTAGAACTTCTGAACTTTAACAAATCTTGCAAAATACATTCTGCATGAAAATGAAGCGACAAAGAATCAGACGATTTAATACTTTTTGAAATAAAATCTTGCATTTCAGAAAAATAAAAATCTTCTTTTAATTCATAGTTATCAGCAGGTTTAGTAAGTGATATTTCAGTATTAGAAAAGAAGTCAATAGCTTTGTGAGCCAAAAAATCGTAAAGTGTAGGTCTGAGATTATCATGTTTTGTTCCGGAAGATATTAATTCTCTATATTCTTCAACAGAAATTTTCTGTAAAGCATCCTTGTCTGAAAGTGAATTAGAATATGCATCTATCATTTTATGAACTAAATAATCCAAAGTCCAGGTTTGCATATCATTATTATCAAAATTAACGGTATTTGTTCTGTTATAGAATTTCCGACGATTATTTGAATAATACCACCAATACATATCTGCAAGCATTGTGTTCATTATTGCATTATCGGGAAAAGCAGCTTCTTTTGCAGTTGAATCCAATTCAAAACATAAACTTTCAAAAGCATTTTCTTCAATATCATTTTTATATTTTAAATTGTAAATGAATGATTTAAGAACTTGTTCAGAGTTTTTTTCTTTTTTAGCTTTTGTATATATTTCATTTATAACTTTCAAAGCTGATTTAGGAAGACCTTTTTTGTCTAAAGAATCAATTTTATCCCATTTTTGCTCATAATATCTCATATTTTGTGCATTTAAATTTGAAGTTAGGGCAAATAAAAAAATAAATGCCGACAATAATTTCAGAATAGTTTTCATCAGTAAAATATTTTATAGTTATATTCTATAAAGATATAAAAACTTATTTAATTCCATAATTAATTAAAAGAGCTTTTCTTGTATTATCTGTAAAAAGTACAAAATTACATTTAATTCAAAAAAGTATAATTTACTAAAATTCATAAAAATATATTTGTGAATAATAGCCGGTTAAACAGAATGTTTTTTATTTTTGTTTTTTTTGAAAAATAATGATACAAAATATCAAAGAATGATAAGCAAAGAAAAAATACAGGATTTATTAAAGCGTAAAGATGCATTAAGGGGGTATCTTTGACATTGAAAACAAAGAAAAAATAATAGCAGAAAAAGAAAAAGAGTCTCAAAATCAAGACTTTTGGAATGACTCAAAACTTGCAGAACAAAAATTAAAGGAACTTTCAAAGTTAAAGTCATGGGTTAAAGATTTTAATAATATCATAGTTTCATTAGATGATTTAGAAATTATCTATGACTTTTTTGAAGCCGGCGAAAGTTCCGAAAAAGAATTAGAAGAAGTTTTTCAAACTGCCTTAACATTTATTGAAGAATTAGAATTTCGAAGAATGTTAAGTAATGACGAGGACGAATTGAATGCAATTCTTAAAATTAATCCGGGTGCAGGCGGAACAGAAAGCACAGATTGGGCCGAAATGTTAATGCGAATGTATATTCGTTGGGGAGAAAGGAACAACTATAAGGTTAAACAACTATATTATCAAGCAGGTGATGAAGCAGGAATTAAATCTGTTACACTTGAATTTGAGGGTGAATATGCTTACGGGTATTTAAAAAGTGAAAGCGGTGTTCATCGCTTGGTTCGAATTTCACCATTTGATTCCGGAAACAGAAGACATACATCTTTTGCCTCAGTTTTTGTTTCCCCTGCAATAGATGATTCTATTGAAATAGAGATAAACCCTGCAGATATAACTTGGGAAACTTTTCGCTCGGGAGGTGCAGGAGGACAAAGTGTAAATAAAATTGAAACAGGAGTAAGGGTTCGACATAAACCATCAGGAATTGCTGTTGAAAATACAGAATCTCGTTCACAGCATACTAATAAGGAAAATGCTTTAAGAATTTTAAAATCTCATTTATACGAAATTGAATTAAGAAAAAAACAAGAAAAGCAGGCAGAAATAGAAGGAAATAAAATGAAGATTGAATGGGGTTCTCAAATAAGAAATTATGTTATGCACCCTTATAAATTAGTAAAAGATAACAGAACCGGACATGAAACTTCTGATGTAAACGGAGTAATGGACGGAGACTTAAATACATTCATAAAGAAATATTTGATGCTGAAAGGAGGAAAATAAGTTAAAAAAATTAAATAATGTCAATTACACACTACTTTTCAAAAAACCCGGATAAGCGAGCAAAATTTATTTTTAATCTAATTGCTCCTTTATACGGAAAATTAGACAATAAATTACAAGAAGGGTTTAAATACTCTTCAATTGAATTGGATAAAGAAATTATGGTAACAGGCAAAACTGTTTTGGATATAGGTTCGGGAACAGGTGCCTGGGGTGCATCAATAAATAAATTGGGAGCATTAAAAACTGAAGGAATTGATTTTTCGGAAAAAATGGTAAAACAAGCAAAAAAAAATCATCCCGGCATTAATTTTTCAGTTGCTGATGCAGAAAGTTTATCCGATTTTGAAGATAATTCATTTGATATTGTTACTGCATCATTTGTTTTACACGGAGTTAAAAAAGAAAAAAGAAAGAAAATGCTCAATGAAATGAAAAGAATTTCAAAAAAATATGTTGTCTTGCATGATTTTATCGGAAGAACACCTGTTTTTATAAGGTTCTTAGAATTTCTGGAAAGAAGTGATTACAAAAACTTTAAGAAAAACTTTTGTTCTGAATTAGAAGAAAAATTTCCTAAAACCACAAAAATATCTTCTAAATTCGGTTCAGGTTTATATATTGCAGAAAAAAATAAAAATGAAAATATATCATAATCCTCGTTGCAAAAAAAGTCGTGCAGGTTTAGAATATCTTGAAGAAAAGAAAATTAGCTTTACAAAAATAATGTATCTAAAAGATGAACCTTTTACTGACGAAACTTTAAAATCTCTTTTAAAAAAGATGAACAAAACACCTTTGGAAATAATAAGAACACAAGAAAAAGAATATAAAGATAATTTCAAAGGAAAAATCTTTACTGACGATGAATGGATAAAAATTATGGTCAAAAATCCTAAATTTATTCAACGCCCTATTATTGAAACCGAAAATAAAGCTGTTTTAGGAGATCCTCCGTCAAATATTGAAGAAATTTTATGATAAAGTTGTATTTTTAATCTTACAAGCAAGCATCTCTCCTTAAAAAACATAATTATAAAATGATAATATCAGAAGAATTAAGAAGAAGTAATATTGCAGAATATATTTTATATATGTGGCAAATAGAAGATTTAATGAGAACAATGAATTTCAACATTGAAAAAATTAAAACTGACATTATTGATAAGTATGATATTTCCGATGAAATGAAAGAAAACATGTACAACTGGTATAACGGTATGTTGCAAATGATTGAATTGGAAAACATTAAAAAATCAGGTCATTTACAAGTGATCATAAATTTAGTTAATGATCTTAACGACTTACATTTATGGCTATTAAACAATCCTGCGGAGATTAAATACCGAAAAATATTTGAACTTGCTTTACCTCATATTAAAGCATTAGAAGAAAGAATGCAAGGAACTTCAATAAACGATATTGATGTTTGTTTACACGGATTATATGCCTTAATGCTGTTAAACTTACAAAAAAAAGAAGTCTTAAAAGACACAAAAACAGCATTAAACACTTTTAAAGAACTAATATCTTATTTAGCATCAAAGTACCACGACCGCGAAAAAAATCCTGACAAATATTTTCAATAAAAGAATATAAAAAGTCGTTTTTCTGCAATTCATTAAAGTCACTAATTATTTATTATTATATTTGCACTTGGCTTATTTTTTGTTTACATTTTGTCAAAATTAAGTTACATTTATAGTTATAATAATTTACTAATCTGATTTTTAATGAAAAGAATATTACTTTTTGCATTATCAATATCAGTTGTCTTTTTTATTTCATTTTACTTGTACTCCTGTAAAGGAGAAGATTCTGATAATGAAAAAAACAATGAAATGCCTGAAATAAATCAATCAGTAAAAACTTTTAAATTCAAAAACAGACTGTTCAGCATTCCCTCCCCTTCTCATGTATCAGACTTAATAAAAGACATTTCAACAGAGTTTAATGAAGAACTGTTAAACCCTACAACAAATAAATTAAATTATTCTTCCACCGAGAAAAAAGCTTTAAACCTGGGAGTTTATACAGCCGACTTAGGATATACAAATATATACGAGCAATTTTCGGCAACTACAAAATATATTAAAGTTGTAAGAAGTTTATCTTCGGATTTACAAATCATGAACTCCTATACAAATGAAATCTTATCAGAGATAGAACAAAACATTGAAAACAACGACTCGCTAAACAAAATTTTTACCGAAGCATACAGAGAAGCAGACTTATATTTAACTGATAATAACAGAGAAAATTCTGCAATATTAATTATTACGGGAGGATGGGTTGAAGGTTTGTATCTGATGACTCAAATTGCAAGAAATAATAAAAATAAATTATTGCTTGACAGAATCGGAGAACAAAAATATTCGTTAGATAATTTATTGAAGTTATTAGCACAATTAAAAACAGATAATAAAATTCGTGATGATTTATTAAATCAATTATTTGATTTGCAACTTACTTTTGAAAAAATTATAATTAATTATACTTATGATAAACATATTGTTTTGCCGAATGAAAAAAAGACAATCGTTATCAGTAATACCGAAATATTGATTAATGATAATATTTTAAAAGAAATAACTAAAAAAACAGAAAAACTCAGGAATTCAATTATTAAATAATATTTTTCATGACTAATATCATCAAACATATATTCTTTATTTCGTTTTTTATTCTTTTCCATAATCAAGTATTTGCACAGCTTGATTCTGTAATGAATGATTGTGAAAAATATTTAACAGATGAATATATTTCTGACGGACAACAATATATAAGTCTGTTAACAAGTGAACAAACCGCAGAATTTAATGTTCTGTTTTATGCAGGAAATACATACAGAATAATTTCATGCGGAGGAAATAATAAAGATTTAATATTCATTATTTACGATAAAGACCGAAACGAAATTTTCAATAACAGCGATTATGATAATACGGCATATTGGGATATTCAGTTTGAATCAACAATAAAATGTTTTATAGAGGCAAAGTTAGCTCCCGGTTATGAAAACTCCGGTTTTGCAGTACTGTTAATAGGTCTTAAAAATGAATAATAAAACAACAGCACTAAGATATAAAGAAAAAACACAACACTAATGAGTGAAAATATATTAAAAGCTTTAATGCAATTATTTGCAATCATTGCTCGCCCCAATAGTGATGAAGAAAGCAGAAGACCTCTTGTTAAGCTCTTTTTAAACCAGCAGCTGAACAAAGAACTTGTACAAGAATATTTAATTATTTTTGATAACTATTATCACGACCACCAAAAAAAAGCAAACAGAAAAAGAAATAAAAGAATTGCAGCTTCTTCCGTAAGGATTCTTACAATATGTACATTAATAAACAAAGAATTAACACTTAAACAGAAAATAGTTGTTGTTGTCAGACTTTTAGAATTTATTAGTTCAGAAGGACAAGCAACAGACCAAGAATTTGAATTTGTTAAAACAGTTGCCGATACTTTTCATATTCCTATTGACGAATATAAAAGGTTAGAAGGCTTTGTGTTAAATAAAAATAATTTAATACCTGAAATTGATAATATTCTGGTAATTCAGAAAGAAGACCCTCAAAACAGTAAAGTAAAATTTCTTAAATCCAAATCACTGGATGAACCGTTGATTGTTTACCACAGCACCATTTCAAATATGTACCTGTTTGAATATTACGGTGTTAAGGAGTTATATTTAAACGGTCAATTAATTCTTAAAGACCGCGTTTACGGTTTAAGTGCCGGTTCGGCAATAAGGGATGTAAAAAGAAATCCGATATATTTCAGCGATATCGTAAGTGCTTTTCAAGAAGAAGGTGAAAAAACTCAACTTATTTTTGAAGCAAGAAACCTTACTTATAAATTTAAGAGCGGAAAAAAAGCAATTCATCGTATTGATTTTTCTGAAACAAGCGGAAAACTTGTCGGCATTATGGGAGCCAGCGGTTCCGGAAAATCAACTCTTTTAAATGTCCTGAACGGAAATTATAAAGCAACAACCGGCGAAGTTTTAATTAACGGATTTAATGTTAACAATGATAAAGACGAACTGGAAGGAATAATAGGTCATGTTTCACAAGATGATTTATTAATTGAAGATTTAACCGTATTCCAAAACCTATACTACAATGCTCGTCTGTGCTTCGGAGAACTGTCTAAAAAGCAAATTCTGAAAAAAGTCGTAAAAACTTTAAAAAACCTCGGTTTATTCGAAATCAGAAATATGAAAGTGGGCAGCCCGTTAAATAAAAAAATTAGCGGTGGACAAAGAAAAAGACTCAATATTGCATTGGAACTGATAAGAGAACCTGCTATATTATTTTTAGACGAACCTACTTCCGGACTTTCTTCAAGAGATTCAGAAAATATCCTTGATTTACTTAAAGAAATTACATTAAAAGGAAAACTTATTTTTGTAGTTATCCACCAACCGTCTTCCGATATCTTCAAAATGTTTGACCGTTTAATGATTTTAGACCAAGGAGGTTATGTAGTTTATAACGGCGACCCTGTTGATTCATTGGTTTATTTTAAGTCAAGAATAAAACAAGCAGACTGGAACGAAAGTGAATGCTCAATATGCGGAAATGTAAACGCCGAACAAATCTTTGACATCCTTGAATCTCAAATACTTGACGAATACGGGAATATAACATCAACAAGAAAATATAAAGCTCGAGAATGGTACACATATTTCAATAGAGCTAAAAAAAATACAGAAGAATTTGAAAAAAATACCTCTGAAAGAAAATTGCCTAAAATTCCGTTTAAAGTTCCGAATATGTTTAAGCAATTTTCAATATTTGTAAGACGTGATTTCTTATCTAAGCTTGCAAATAAACAATATATGCTTATAAATATTCTCGAAGCTCCTATTCTTGCATTTCTGCTATCTCATATCATTAAGTATTTTAACATATCTATTGATAACCATTACGGATACAGCTATGCCGAAAATGATAACATCCCGGTATATATTTTTATGGCTGTTATTATTGCTTTATTTACCGGTCTTACTATCAGTGCCGATGAAATTATTAAAGACAGAAAAATAAGAACAAGAGAATCATTTTTAAATTTAAGCAGGAACAGTTATTTATTCTCAAAAATCTTTATTCTCTTTATGATTTCTGCATACCAAGCACTCTCTTTTATTTTAATAGGAAACTTTATTTTAGAAATAAGAGGAATGTATTGGGAATATTGGTTAATACTATTTTCAACATGGGCTTTTGCCGTTATGATGGGATTAAATATTTCCGACGGTTTTAAAACATCCGTAACTATTTATATTATAATACCTTTTCTTATTATTCCTCAAATTATTTTAAGCGGTATAATCGTAAGATATGAAAAACTTAATCCCGCAATCACAAACCCGGGAACAATTCCTTGGTTCGGGGAAATAATTACAGCCAGATGGTCTTATGAAGCACTTGCCGTTAATCAATTTATTAATAACAAATACAATGCTCCTCTATATAAATGGGAAAGAATCAAACACGAGGCAAACTTTAAAAAAGACCTCATTGTAAATGAAATAAAAAACAAACTGAGTTTTTACGAAAGACATAAAGATAATCCTGAAAAGAGAGATGAAATAATTGAGAATTTTGATGTTATCAGAAATGAGCTAAGAAAAGAAACCGGTATTAACGAAAAAATTAAAACAGATATAAACATTAGTAATATTACTGTTGATAAAATTAACGATGATATTATCAAAAAAATTATTAAATATGTAGGAGAATTAAAACAATACTATATAGACAGGTATAAAATAGCTGAAAACCTGCAAGATGAATATATTTTTGAACATACCAAGACTGACTCATTAAATAAAATTTTTATTGAATTAAAAAGAAAATATCATAATGAAACTCTTGAAGAAATACTTACAAATAAAAATGAACTGAAAAAGATTTTTGAATATAAAGGACATTTGTACCAAAGAACAGATATGATTTATAAATATCCCGAAAGAGTTCTCATTTCTCATTTTTACGCACCTAAGAAAAAACTTTTTGACGGAAAATATTATCCCACTTTTTGGGTAAATCTCGTCATAATCTGGATTTACACTTTGTTGCTTTACTTAACTTTATATTTTAGTATAATAAAAAGAACTTTTAAGTTTTTTGAAAATGCAAGACTCCGATTTAAAGATAAAAAAGAAATCGACTATTAAAATATGAAATTAATTATCATAAACGGACCTAATCTTAATTTGCTCGGTATCAGAGAGAAAAAGATATACGGAAATGAATATTTTGAAAGTTTTTATGAAACTTTAACATCTAAATTTCCTAATATTCAATTCTCCTTTTTTCAATCTAATATCGAAGGAGAATTAATAAATAAACTCCACGAAGTAGGCTTTAGTTCTGACGGAATTATATTAAATGCAGCTGCATACACACATACATCACTTGCAATTGCCGATGCAATAAAAGCAATAAAATCTCCTGTGGTCGAAGTTCATATTTCTAACATCTTTAAGCGTGAAAAAATCAGACAAAAATCATTAATAGCTCCGTTTTGCACAGGAAGTATCACAGGCTTCGGGCTAAAATCTTATGAATTAGCCGTAAGAAGTTTCATTTAAATAACTCAGCCTTTTATTTTTGAACAATAAATTCTGAAATTGGTATATTTTGATGTATATTTGTATATACACGAAATAAAACAACCATGAATATACCGTTAATTAATGCCGATTCATATCTTGAGCCTTTTGCAGACCGCATAAAACTCCGAATAGGCAAAGCAAAAGATAAAGAAAAAGAACTTACAAAAGGACAAAATCTGAGTGATTTTGCAAATGCTCACAACATATACGGTTTGCATGAAACAAAATCTTTTTGGATATACAAAGATTGGTTGCCTAATGCACATTCTGTATATTTAGTCGGTGATTTTTCTAAATGGCAAGCAATTGACGAATTCAAATTAACAAAAAAAACAAACGGTATATTTGAAATAAAATTAAAAAAGAATAAATTAAAACACGGTAATTTATACCGCCTTTATGTTACTTGGAAAGGAGGAAGCGGAGACAGAATTCCGGCTTATGCAAAACGAGTTGTTCAAGACGCACACACACACATATTTAATGCACAAGTTTGGAATCCGGAAAAACCTTACAAACAAAAATATAAATCTCCGAAAAAGAAAAATGAACTTTTAATTTACGAAGCACATATCGGAATGGCATCCGAAGACGGAAAAGTTGCAAGTTTCTCAGAATTTAAAAATAACATTATTCCTAGAATTGTAAAACTCGGTTACAATACAATACAATTAATGGCAATTCAGGAACACCCTTATTACGGTTCTTTCGGGTATCATGTATCAAACTTTTTTGCCGTTTCGTCTCGCTTCGGAACTCCTGACGAACTAAAAGAACTTATTGACGAAGCACATAAAAACGGCTTACGTGTAATAATGGATATTATTCATTCTCACGCAGTTAAAAACGAAGTTGAAGGAATAAGCAGATATGACGGTTCTGAATATCAATACTTTCATTCCGGAGAAAGAGGTCAACATCCGGCTTGGGATTCAAGATGCTTTGATTATGCAAAAAAAGAAGTTATTCATTTTCTTTTATCAAATTGTAAATTTTGGTTGGAAGAATATAATTTTGACGGTTTCAGATTTGACGGAATAACAAGTATGCTTTACCTGAACCATGGTTTAGATGCCGACTTTACATCTTATTACGACTATTACAACTTTAATCAAGACGAAAATGCAATAACATATTTAACACTTGCAAACAAATTAATACACGAAGTAAAACCCGATGCAGTAACAATAGCCGAAGAAATGAGCGGTATGCCCGGAATTGCATCTTCAATTAAAGACGGCGGTATCGGTTTTGATTTCAGACTTGCAATGGGAATACCTGATTTTTGGATAAAAACAATAAAAGAGCAAAAAGATGAAAACTGGCACGTAGGAGAACTGTTTTTCAGATTAACGGATAAAAGAAAAGATGAAAAAACAATTAATTATTCCGAATCGCACGACCAAGCACTCGTAGGGGACAAAACTATTATGTTCCGATTGGCAGATGCAGATATGTATCATTTTATGCACATCGAAAACATTAATATTACAATTGAACGAGCTTTGGCTGTTCACAAAATGATTCAATTAGTAACGTTGGCAACTTCACAAACAAGTTATTTAAATTTTATGGGTAATGAGTTCGGGCATCCCGAATGGATTGATTTTCCGCGCGAAGGCAATAATTGGTCATATCATTATGCAAGAAGGCAATGGAATTTAGCCGACAATACTGATTTAGCTTATTTCTATTTAAATTCATTTAACACCGAAATTATTCACCTTTTCAGCAATAAAAAATTATTAAACAAAAAAATTGAGCTGATTTCCGACAAAGCTTACGATCAAGTTTTAATTTTTAAAAGAAGTAACTTTATTTTTGTTTTTAACTTTAATCCTTTTACATCATTTACCGATTACGGTTTTGAAACCGAAAAAGGAAAATATCGAATTATTTTAAATTCTGATGATGAAATTTATTTAGGACAAAACAGAATTAACTCAGGAATAGTATATAAAACTGTAAAAGAAGACAAGAAAGACATGCTTAAGCTTTATATTCCCACAAGAACTTGCTTTATACTGGAAAACGAAAAATAACTTAAAAAGATTTTAAACTTTCATATAATTTCTGAACAGGCAAGCCCATAACATTAAAATATGAACCTTCAATTTTTTCAATACAAGTCAGTCCTATCCATTCTTGTATTCCGTATGCTCCTGCTTTATCGTAAGGCTTAAAATTTTCTATGTAGAACTTAATTTCCTCATCCGAAATATTTTTAAAATACACATAAGTTATCGAAGAAAAAGAAACTTCCTTATTTATTGATATTATTGAAACCCCCGTTATTACTTTATGTTTTTTTCCCGATAAAGATTTTATCATTTCAAAAGCTTCTTTATAATCTTTCGGCTTTCCCAAAATTTTATTTTCAAGGCAAACAATTGTATCCGAGGCTATTAAAATATGTTTATCTTTTAATTCATCTTTATATGCATTTGCCTTTAATTCAGCAAGATAAACAGCTGCATCCTCATTTAAAATATCTTCCGGAATATTTTCCTTTGTTTCTTTTGAATTTACAACTTCAAAAACAAAACCTGCATCCTGCAAAAGCTGCTTTCTCCTTGGTGATTTTGATGCAAGAAGCAACTTGCAATTTTTTAAATTAGAAAGCATATTCTTAAACGGCATTAATAATTAAAATTATACCAAACAACCACTGCATATAATACACCGAAAAGCATTATCAATTTAGATAAATTTCCGGCATATTTCCAATCCTTTTTTTCTTTTGCTTTTACAATTTTAAAAATTAAAAACAAACTCGGAATAATTAATAAAAGAGTAATGTAAATTATTGAAATAAAATCAATTCTTTGCGGAATGTGTATATAATAAAAATATGTAAAAATTATTAAACCCACAGTAAGCAAACTTACAACTATTGAAACTGTTTTTGATATTTTTATTCCTGCAACAACGGGCAACGAACGGCTTCCGTAAGCATTATCTCCTTCAAAGTCTTCCGTATCTTTAATAATTTCTCTGTTTAATGTAGTAATGAATGCAAAAACTGAGAAACCTGCAATCCAAAAGAATATATCATAAAAATTATCATTTATTCTTAAAAGAATATCATAATATTTTGCATTTAAAGGAGGTATCTCATATAACACAGTCATTAAAGGAACCATTGCCGTTAATAACGCAACAATTATGTTTCCCACAAGAAACATCTTTTGATATGAAGACGAATAAAACCACAGTAATCCCGTAATTAGTACATATATATAAACTAACTTCCAAAGATGGATTTGCCATGAAATATAAAACCCTAATAAAATTGCAATTATGTTCAATCCGATATGCAAATTCATAACAGCCCTTCTTTTTATATGCTTCCCTACAACAACTGTTTTTGGTCTGTTTACCAAATCTGTTCTCGTATCAAAATAATCATTAATAGCATAACCTGCTGCAGCGATAATCATTGTTGTCAGTACCAAAAGAAAAAAGTTGAGATTGCTGAATTGACTTTCATAGCCTCTATCTTCAAGCATCGGAAAAATAACTGCATATCTCATTAAATACTGTGTGAAAGCTATTATTAACAGATTTTTCGCTCTTATGAGTTTTAGGAAATGAAGCATATCAATTTGGTTTTAATTAATACAAACCTACATAAAAACATAAAAATGAACAAATAAAATCTATTGCAGTTTTTTACGTAAGGTATTAAACAATTGAAACTCTATTTTATTCTGAATTTTATATGTTTAAACCTGCTTAAAAAATACCTAATTATTGGTATGGTAAAAATAAAAAAAATAACTTACTTTTGCAATCTATTTTAATTTAATCTAAATAAGAATGAGTATTAATCAAGATACTAAAATTTCAAAAATATTAGAAGAAAACGAAAAAGCAATAGATACAATTGCCTCTGTAAACAGTAATTTCAAGAAATTACAAAATCCGTTTCTTCGAAAATTATTTGCTCCTCGTGTAAGCATTAAAGATGCTGCAAAAATAGGAGGAACAACTTCAAATGAAATTTTAAGAAAACTTGAAGCAATCGGATTTGAAGTAGAATATTCCGAACATAATAACGGAAATATTATCAATAATAATAAAATTATAATGAAAAAAGATAAACTTGTAACATTAGATGTTCGTCCTATTTTAGAAACAGGAACAGATCCCTATCATGCTATAATGGATACTCTTAAAGCAATGTCAAAAGACAAAACATTGCTGATAATCAACACATTTGAGCCCGTTCCGTTGCTTAATAAACTAAAAAGTAAAGGATATACATACGAAATTGAGCGTCCGGAAGATAATGTAGTTCACACATATTTAACCAATGACGGGGAAATTGAGAATAATACAAAAAAAGATAAGGAAAACATTGAAGAATTAACTTTTGAGCAAGCTGAAATTAAATATAAAGGCAAAATGCACGAAGTTGACGTAAGAGATTTAGAAATGCCTTTACCTATGGTAACTATTCTTCAAGAAATTGAAAAAATTCCGGAAGGAGAAGTTCTTTTCGTTCATCATAAAAGATTGCCTCAATATCTTCTCCCTGAATTGAAAACAAGAGGTTGGGCATACGTTAATAAAGAGATTGACGATAATAATATGAATTTTATAATCTACAAAAAATAAAAAAAATATGCAAGCAGGATTAAGCACAAAAAATGCACCTTCGCCAAGTATAGTTTTACCGCATTATGCAATCGGAGCAATTTTCTTCATAATTGCATCCGTATTAATGTATTTTGCATCAGGAGACTTAGCAAACTCATACATAGGACCGAAGGTTTTAAGTATGACACATATTGTAATACTCGGATGGATAACAATAATAATTTTCGGAGCATTATATCAACTGATACCGGTTGTAATGGAAGTAAAATTATTCAGTGAAACATTGGCACACATAAGTTTATACACACTTGTTCCGGGAACTGTTCTATTAGCATACAGCTTTTGGAACTCATATATCGTAGAAACTTTATATATGCAAGCAGGAGGAACTTTAATATTTATTTCAATTATTTTATTTCTCGTAAATGCATTCATGACAGCATTAAAAACAAAACAAAAAACCATAGAAAATGTTTTTATTGTAACTTCGGCATTATGGCTTACAATAACAGTTATTTTCGGAATCTTAATCACAATGAATACCGCATTACAATTTATTCCGAAATCAAATATTGAACTTCTTAAAATTCATGTTCATATAGGAATTGTAGGTTGGTTTATGCTTCTTGTAATAGGTGTTGCAAGTACTTTATTACCGATGTTTTTTATAGCTCATAAATTAAACAGAAAATTTCTGAAACTTTCGTATTACTTTATTAACATAGGCTTAATTGCCTTAATTGTCGCATTATATATAGATATTAACTCATGGACAAAAATAATATCCGGACTTATTTTATTAACAGGAATTATTTTCTTCGTAAAATATAATTTCGATGCATACAAAAAAAGATTGCGAAAAAAACTTGATATCGGAATGAAGTTATCGGTATTTGCCTTTGTATTATTATTTCTAACTTTAATTTTCGGAGTATTATCCGTAATTAATTTAGATGATTTAAAAAATTATAATATGAGTTTTAATACTGCATACGGTGTAAGTTTATTACTCGGGTTTTTAACTTCATTAATCTTAGGACAAATGTATAAAACCCTGCCTTTCATTGTTTGGTTAAAACTTTATCAAGACAAAGTAGGAAAATTTAAAATTCCTATGCCTGCACATATTTATTCCGAGAGAGTTGCAAATTGGCATTATTACACATTTCTTATTGCATTTTTTACATTATTAATAGGTATTTTTGCAAAAGAAAGCATTATAATACAAGTAAGTTCAGGAGCTTTTTTAATTACGGCATCACTTTACTCGTATAATACTTTTAAAATATTATTTCATAAAGAAAAGTTGGAACCGCTTGATTATTAATTATTAAAACAAATAAATTATAATAAAATGTTAGAAAATTTATCAATTACCGAAAAACAAATTCTCGAAAGACTGAGAACAATACCCGACCCTGAAGTAGAAGTTAACATAGTAGATTTAGGACTGATTTATGAAGTAAAACATAATGAAGAAGAAAAAGAAATACTCATTATAATGACCTTATCTGCAAGAGGTTGCCCCGTCGGAGATACAATCATGCAACATGTTGAAACCGTTGCAAAAGCATTTTTACCCGAATACGACGTAAAAGTTGAATTAACTTGGGAACCTCAATGGACACCCGAAATGATTTCCGAAGAAGGAAAAGCTATTTTAAACATGTAGAATAATTTATTCATTAATCTGAAATAAAACTAATGACAGCACTTTTTTCATACTGAAATATTGCTGTCTTTTTATTAAAATTTCTTATATTGCGGAACAAAAAACAAATGAAAGTTTATGAACCATTTTATTAAATACGGCTTAATATGTATAGCAATCTTTTCTTTTAAAACAGCTTATACTCAAAACAATACTAAAACAGTAACATTTATAACAACAGATAATGTTTTGGTAACAGCAGATGTTTACCTTACCGAAAGAAAAGATGCTCCTTTTATTTTACTTTTTCATCAAGCAATATTCAGCAGGGGTGAATATATTGAAATTGCACCTCAATTAAACGATTTAGGATTTAATTGCATGGCAATTGACCAGCGTTCGGGATACAAAATAAACGGAATTACTAACGAAACTTTTAAAGATGCTAAAAGCAAAGGCATGGGTACAAAATATATTAATGCTTTTCCCGATTTAGAAGCATCTCTTCAATATGTCGAAGATAATTATTCTCCCGAAAAAATTATTGTTTGGGGAAGCTCATATTCTTCTTCTTTAGTTTTTATTTTAGCCGCAAAACATAAAGAAATAAACGGTATATTAGCATTTTCGCCGGGTGAATATTTTAAATTTGAAAACAAAACAATTGCAGATTGGGCAAAAGAAGTTGAATGTCCCGTATTTATTACATCATCAAGAAAAGAAGGAAAAGAATGTAAAAAGATATTTAAAAATTTAACTAATCAAAACAGCAAGCAATATATTCCTGCATTTTCAGGAAACCACGGTTCAAAAGCACTGTGGAAAAAGAATAACGGAAATGAATCATACTTAAGGGAAGTAAAACTTTTTTTATCAATTTTTAATTAATAGCCATTGTGAACAAAGAAAAACTTGCATATTCAGAAGGTTGGATTTCTATTTTCGTAAATATTATATTATTCGGCATTAAATATTGGGCAGGCGTTGTGTCCGGTTCAATTGCATTAATCGGAGATGCTTGGCATTCATTAACAGATTCAATAAGCTCCGTTGCAGTAATTATAGGAACAAAAGTTTCATCAAAACCTCCTGACAAAAAACACCCGTTCGGACACGGCAGAGCAGAATTAATTTCCTCTATAATAATCGGAGCATTATTGGCAATGGTTGCTTTTAATTTTTTAACCGAATCAATTAATTCAATAAAAAATAAGGAAGAAGCTGTTTTCGGGAATCTTGCTTTAATTATTATTATCGTATCAATAGTTATAAAAGAAATATCTGCACAATACGCATTTTATACAGCAAGAAAAACAGGTATGCTTTCACTAAAAGCTGACGGGTGGCACCATCGTTCCGATGCAATAACATCTGTTTTAATTTTGATAGGAATATTCATTAACCCGTATTTTCCTCTGATTGACGGTATTCTCGGAATTATTATCTCTTTTTTCATATTTTATACAGCTTATGAAATTACAAAACAAACTGCAGATGCAATTCTCGGAGAATCATGCGACGAAAATACCGTAAATGAACTAAAAAAAATTGCAAATAATATTGCAGGATTTGATATACAAATGCACCATGTTCATATTCACAACTATATAAACCATTCTGAAGTAACTTTCCACATTTATTTACCTGATAAAATGACAGTTTCTGATTCTCATACGATTACAAGTAAAATTATAAGCAAAATAAAAGAAGAAAAAAAGATAACAGCAACAATATATATTGATCCTATTAAAGAAATAAATTAACATTCTTGCATATATTCATAATCAAAGAATTTTAACCTTTGTTTTAAACAATTCCTTTTTTGTTTAATAAAAAATATTATCTTTGCCGGCTTAATAATAAGTATAATCTAATTAAACAGAAATGTATTTAGACGCAGAAAAAAAACAAGAGATTTTTAAACAGTACGGAAAGTCTAATAATGACACCGGTTCCGTTGAGAGCCAAGTAGCATTATTTTCCCACCGTATTACGCACTTGAATGAACATCTTAAAAAAAACAAGAAAGATCATCATACAAGAAGAGCGTTAATACAATTAGTAGGAAAAAGAAAAAAGTTACTTAAATATTTACAAGGAACAGATATTGAAAGGTATCGTTCTTTAATTAAAGCTCTCGGATTGCGTAAGTAATCCCTCCTTGATAAAAAAAGGCATAATTTTATGCCTTTTTTTATGTTTTATTTTCAACAATTTACAGTTTATACTTAGTCCGATTTTAAATTACACAAAATTAATAAAATGAATATAATAAAAAGAACAATTGATATAGGTAACGGAAGAGAGGTTACCATTGAAACAGGAAAATTAGCAAAACAGGCTGACGGTGCTGTTGTAGTAAAGCAAGGCGATACAATGCTCCTTGCAACTGTTGTTTCGGCAAACGAAGCAAGACCCGGAACTGACTTTATGCCGCTTTCAGTTGATTACAGAGAAAAATTTGCTGCTGCAGGAAGATTCCCGGGCGGATTCAGAAAAAGAGAAGCAAGACCTTCTGATGAAGAAGTTTTAGTTGCTCGTTTAGTTGACAGAGCTTTAAGACCTCTGTTCCCGAGTGATTTTCATGCAGATACTTTTGTAAATGTAGAATTAATTTCTGCTGACAGAAATAAAGAAGTAATGCCGGACGCACTTGCAGGATTAGCTGCATCAGCAGCACTTGCGGTAAGCACAATTCCTTGGAACGGACCCATATCAGAAGTAAGAGTGGGAAGAATTGGCGGTAAATTCATAATTAACCCCACAGTTTCAGAACTTGAAATGGCTGATATTGACATGATTATAGCCGCAACTATTGATAATATTTTAATGGTTGAAGGTGATATGAAAGAAATTTCGGAGGAAGAAATGGTCGAAGCAATTAAATTCGGACATGAAGAAATAAAAAAACATTGTCAGGCTCAAATTGAAATGGCTCAAGAAAAAGGAGTTACCGAAAAAAGAGAATATAGTCACGAAGAAGAAGGAGATGAAGAGTTATATGCTAATTTAGAAAAAGCCGTAAAAGATAAAATTTATAAAGTAGTAAAATCTGCTTTACCGAAACATGAACGTTCAGAACAATTTGCTGCAATTAAGCAAGAATTTATTGATAATATGGAAGTTCCGGAAGACGAAGAAATAAATACAAATTTAATAGGAATCTATTTTCATGACATTGAAAAAGAAGTTGTAAGAAATGTTGTATTAGATGAAAAAGTTCGTTTAGACGGAAGAAAATTAGATGAAATAAGACCAATTTGGTGTGAAATTGATTATCTGCCGGGAACACACGGCTCTGCAATCTTTACAAGAGGTGAAACTCAATCACTGTCAACGGTTACATTAGGTTCTCCGCTTGATGTTCAAATTATTGACAGACCCTTACTGCAAGGAAAATCAGATTTCTTACTACACTATAATTTTTTACCGTTTTCTACCGGAGATGCAAGACCGTACAGAGGAACAGGAAGAAGAGAAATAGGACACGGGAATTTAGCTCACAGAGCAATAGCACAAGTTTTACCTGAGAAAGAAGATAACCCCTATACAATTCGAATTGTTTCCGATATTTTAGAATCGAACGGTTCATCTTCTATGGCAACAGTTTGTGCAGGAACATTAGCATTAATGGATACAGGTATTGATATTAAAAAACCGGTTTCAGGAATTGCAATGGGGTTAATAACAGATAAAACCGGAAAATATGCTGTTCTTTCAGATATTTTGGGAGATGAAGACCATTTGGGAGATATGGATTTTAAAGTAACCGGAACAGAAGACGGAATTACTGCTTGCCAAATGGATATTAAAGTTGACGGATTGTCTTATGAAATTCTTACAGATGCATTATTGCAAGCAAAAGAAGGCAGAGCACATATTCTTAACGAAATGATGAAAACAATTTCGCAACCGAGAGCCGAATTCAAGTCGCACGTACCCGGAATTACATCTTTGTTGATACCCGGTGATTTAATCGGAACTGTAATAGGGCCCGGAGGAAAAATGATTCAACAAATTCAAAAAGACACAGAAACAACTATTACCATTGAAGAAGTTGATAGTCTCGGAAATGTCGTAATTATGGGACCTACGCAAGATTCAATAATGGCGGCAAAAGATTTTATAAAAGGTTTAACAGCCGTTCCTGAAGTCGGTACAGTTTATAAAGGAAAAGTGAAAAGTATTGTCGCTTTCGGTGCTTTTGTTGAAATTTTACCGGGTAAAGATGGCTTACTTCATATTTCTGAAATATCTCATGAAAGAACTAATAAAGTTGAAGATGTTTTAAAAGAAGGACAAGAAATTGAAGTGAAATTAGTAGGTGTTGACCCGAGAACTAAAAAGTTAAAACTTTCCAGAAAAGCATTATTGCCTAAACCGGAAAAAAAAGATAATGAGAACAATAAAAATTAGTATCCGATAAAAGTGTACTAAAAATTCTTTTCCCTTATTCCTTGTTTTGTTAAGCGACTCAAAGAATAAGGGATTCTTTTATTCCCTCAGCAAACCAAATCAAGAGTATAATAAAAAAGATATCCTGTATTGGAAAAAACACCTTACTTCCCGATTGTCATTCCTGTTTTCGTCGGTTTTTGAAAAAAGCTCTGTATCCCTTTATTTATAGGTTGTGATTTTGGGAATTGGGTGTTGCAAGCTATATTTGTACATGTTTTTAAGAAAATTAAAGAACCGTTCGGGTAGTATTTCTGTTCAAATTATTTCCAAAAGCAGAGGTAAATATAAAGTTGTCAA
>JAKISF010000035.1 GCA_021648725.1 Bacteroidales bacterium
CCGCTGTAAATAAAAAAAGAATTAATATCTGTGTCAAAAACAAGTAAACCGGAAGTTGCATTGCTTATTAATTTTCTTTGATTTGATGACATTCTGGGAATCAGCAAGCCTTGTGTCGTTGATTCAACATCTAATATTGCAGATGGGTGTGAACTGCCTCCGCTTGTTGAAACTTTCACACCTTGTGAAAAAGAGTTTTTGCCTATAAATATGCAAAACAGAATAATAAATAATTTGTAAAGTTTCTTCATAGTAATGATGTTTTAGTATTAAAAAACCAAGTTACGACAAAAAATTAATTAAAACAAAAATGACATTTTTAGCAGCAGGACAAACTCACACTTTTTTCTTGGAAATACCTCCTAAATTAATTATTTGCATTGCCGACTGTTTGCGTACCCCCTTATTGCCCAAGCAGTTACCCAACATAAAAATAGCAATAAACTAGCAAGTATTTTTGGCAGTACAGAAGATTCCAAGAGGCATATAACCTAATTTCACAAGTTAATCTGCATCCTTATAATATCCGTTATTTGCCGGCAAAAGACATAAGGCAGGGAGAACAACACTTACCCATTAAAAGTATTGGATATAAAAGTATGAGTTTGTTTTGACTATTTAACAATAAGCTTTTCAGTATAGTATTTGTTTTTCGTTTTAACTTTAATAAAATACGTTCCGCTTTTGAAACCGGAAATATCAATTTGCTTAAATGTATTTTTGATATTTGGTTTTTCACATACCTTTTTGCCTAAAACATCTGTAATCTCAATATCAAAAGCCGAAAACTCGTTCGAAACAATAATGTTTATAAAGTTTTTAGCAGGATTAGGATAAATTGAAATATTATCGGCTGAAATATCAGCAATATTTGTCGGTTGAGAAAAATGCAGTTCAAATCTGTCAAAAGTTGCTCCGCCTGAATGAGTGAATGTATAAACAGAGGTTTCTTTTAGGTTTTGATAAGTTCCCGCAAACTTGTCAACAATAAAAATATCAGCAGAAAGGTTTGTTCCACTTAAACTTATTTCATACACGTCAGAATTATTGCCTTTAAATCCAAGTTTAATTATCTGTTCATCAAAAAAATACGGAACTGCATTTAAAGCAAATTCTATATTGTTGTTCGTTGTCCAAATGAGAGGAACATTTTCATCAAGGGAATACATTTTGTAAAGATCGTATTGTCCGTCAAAAGAAAAGTTTGCATTAGGGTTTTCAATGATTTTAGTTTCGTCAAAAAAGCCGTTTGCAGATGTTTGCAGAGTAATGAATAAGTCTCCGGTTGTTTCTTTATAAAAGTTTGTGGTATTGTGTACCCTTGCTCCGTTTGTAATTTGTATTTGTGCATTATTAACGGAAGCATGAACAAAAAAGCCCTGCATTGCCGGGATATATTGTGTTCCGCCGTTTATTGCCCCGCTTATTGTGTTGTAACCTCTGTAATTATGAATAACGTCATCATAAAAATATACACTTTGGTCAAGGTTTGTAAGTATGATATTTGAATTATCAATATTTGCTTGTGAAAAATCAATTACCGAAGTATAAGGATTTCCGAGCAAGTGCCAACCTTCAAATTGGTCAGCCATCGCTGTATTTGTCCAACTGAGCAGAGGGCTTGTATATGTGCCTGTATGAAGATTTCCGGAAAAGTTCAATGTTGTTTCTGTAAAGTAATAGGCATAGCCCTGCATTGTTGTCAGGTTTGATGCAGCATAGCTTATCCACCCTTGTGTTCCGGTTATTGTTCCTCCGCTCCAACTGTCGGAGGTTGTTTCGTCATAATAATAAAAATTATTTGTGTTGAACATTGTCAAAGGAGCATTTACAACCGGAGGTGTTAAATAATGCCACTGCGTTCCGCTCAAATATCTTTCAACTGTTGCCGGAACATTTATTGTAGAATTAATAAACGAACCAGTTCCTGTTACATCTGATTTTATAACTAAGCCGGTATTTCCTGCATTGTTTGTCATAGTTCCGTTTACAGAAAGAGAAAAGCCGGGGTTTATTTGTAAATTTGCACCGCTTTGAATTGTCAGATTATTCGTTTCCCCCGCTGATGTAATTATCGGGAAATTGTTGCTTTCTAAACTTACATCAGGAATCACAACGTTATCAAGAACTGTAGGGACTTGCTGTTTTTGCCAGTTTGTTGCATCAGCCCAATCTGTGTTACTTGTGCCTCGCCACACAATAAAATCACAATTGTATTCGTCAGCTCCGATATCCGGAACGGTTAAATCTCTAATCTCTCCGTCAAAATCTGCTGTAATACCGGCAATAACTTGCCCGCCCCCGTCAATATTTGTAATTGCAGATGTTTGAATATGTAAATCTGTTGAGCTTATAAAAGCTGCGTCTTCGCTGATTGTGTTTTGCTCATAAGTTACACAACGTATCTTATAGCTTGCCAGTATTTGGTCTGAAACATTTGTATCATAGTAAATTAAGTTTTTCACAGAAGGGGTTCCGGCATAATACAAATTATTGTCCGAATTAGTTGAAATTGTCGAGTATTCTGCTGATTTATATAGTGTTGCAGCAATTGCTCCGATTGTAACATCAACTTTGTTTACTACAATATTGTTGCGAACATCTGAACTTGCCGAACCGTAGCTGAAGCCTTCCGTAAAAATACCGGCACTTTCGTTTGTTTCTGCTGTTGAAACAAAATTCAGCAAAATTGAATTATTATATATGTTTGCTGTTCCTTTTCGGTTTGAGATACCTCTTGTTGTCGGATAATTATAGGTATCAGTTGCAGGTGTTCGAATATCATGAACAAAATTATTGTAAATGTCGGCCGTTCCCCCGTAAATTTCAATTCCGGAGGCCATATCAACACCTTCAATGTCATAAACATCATTGTTGTAAAAATTAATTGTGCTTTCATAAGCTCGCAAACCCACAACTTGAGATGCTGTTCCGTAAAGTCCGTGAACAATATTATTGTAGAAGTTTCCTTGATTATTCCCGGCTCCGTAAATTCCGAGAGTCCTGTGATTTGTTGTTCCGTTTGTGATTGTATTATGATGAATTGCCAGATTTTTCTGACTCCAAGTTAAAATTCCGACAGCCCTGCTTGCTCCGTTGCTTATTCCGAAATTATTTACCGTACAATTCATAATTTCTACGGCATCATCGTACAAAGGCTCTTGCCCTGTAACATCATAGCCGAAAACTTTAAAACCGTTATAAGAACTTTCAACAGAAATATTATCGTAAGTATTAAATGAATTTGTACCCGATATACTTGTGGGTGTAATTGTTGTCCTTACAAGCTGGTAAATTCCGACAGAGTTTATATTGTTGTTATTCAGAGTTACCGTACAATTTTTAATGGTATTGTGTTGAGCTCCGTCTGTCGGCGAAACAGTTGTAATATAATAGCCGTATTCTACATCCGAACCACTCGCAATCGATATGTCAATTCCGTCAAAAGTGTAATAATCTCCTCCGTTTATGTGTATCCCGAAATCTTCATCGGCAGTTGTTCCTGTCGGTTTTAAAACTGGATTTGCAGAAATCCCTGACTTTTGAAATGTAATTGTATTTGTTGCTGTTCCTGAAATTTCCAGCGAAGGCACATCTTCGATAAAAACTTGCCCGCTCAAAACATTAAAAACAACCGCACAAGAAATACCTCTGTCGTTTAGGCTGTTAATTGCATCTGTAAACCTGTTGAAATTTGTGCCGACTGTTGCCGAAGTATTATCAATTGTATAAGTTCCGCAAAGCGGATTTCCGGTATTGTATTCATCTGCACCTATATCCGGAGTTGTTGCGTGACGGGTATCACCATCAAAGTCAGAGGTATATCCTGTAATCGGAGTTCCTCCGTTGCTTATTCCGCTTGTTTGAGTTACGTCAATGTGTAAATTATAAGGCAAAATTGTACTTTTAAACGGAGGGTTTTCCTCAATGGAATTTATATCATTAGGCGACGGAATTCGATATGCCGGCAAATCTAAATAATCAACGATATTCCCGGCATCATACGCTAAGGCGTATTTTGAATTTGCAATACCGTTGTAATAACAATTATTATTTGTGCCGGCAGAAACATTTCCTAAATCTGCGGAAAGTTTAAAATAAAGAACATTTGCACGAGTTCCCGTTGTTGCATTTGTGTTATTTTCAAAAACATTATTTCTAAAATCTGCCGATGAGCCTTCAAGATACAGACACGTACTTTCGTTACCGGCATTTGTAGAGTTATATGCGATATATACTGAATTATAAAAAATGTTTTGCGTTCCTGCTGTGTATCTGAAACTTATTCCTCGTGTTGAGGGATAGCCGTTTAAAGTTGAATTACCGGAAGGGGCTTTTATGTCGTAAACAAAGTTATTATAAACATTTGAAGTTCCTCCGTAACCCTCAATTCCGGTTGCCATCTTTATTCCCTCTATATTATGAACTTCATTCAAATAAATATTCATACTTGAATTGTACTGCCTTATACCTACAACTTGAATACCCTTTCCGTAAAGTCCGAAGACAGTATTTGAGAAGATATTTCCGGAATTGTTTCCTGCACAGTAAATTCCTAATGTACGGTCGGCAGAATTTCCATTTTTAACGGTATTATTATTTATTGACAGGTTTTTTTGGCTCCATGTTTGGATTCCTGTTGCCCTGTTAATACTTGCACCTGCAAGCCCGAAATTATCAATAATTACATTTTGAACTATACAGGCATCATCATATACAGGCTCTTGTCCTGCAACATCGTAGCCGTGAAGACAAATTCCGTAATAAGAGTTTTGAATTGAAACATTATCGTAAACATTAAACGAATTTGTCCCTTCTGCAGAAGTCGGGTTAATAGTTCCGGTTTTAATGTTTTGGAAAATTCCTTTTGATGTTTCGTTTGTATTGCTTAAGTTTATTGAACAATTTTTAACTGTATTATACTGTGAACCGTTTGTTGCAGAAGTGTTGTAAAGATAATATCCGTATTCCACTGCCGAACCACTCGCAATTGAAATGTCAATTCCGTCAAAAGTAAAGTAATCGCATCCGGCAAGGCTTATTGCCGCATCGTCAAAGGATGCAGTTCCTGTTGGTTTTATAACAGGATTAGCTCCGTTCCCGTATTTTTGAAAGATAACCGGTCTTGTTGCATCTCCGGTTGCGGTAATTACAGGCGGATCTTCGTTAAATATCTCATCAGATGCAACAAGGAAAGTTATCCCTCCGGTTCCTATTCCGCAGGTATTTATTGCATTAATTGCTTCTGTAAAGTTTGCATAATCACCTCCGACGGCACTTATTGTTTTTGTTCCTGCCGGAGGAGCATAAATTTCAATATTATCAACTGCCCAATAGTTTGACCAGTTGTTGTTGTCTGTATATCTCCATCTTACATAAACTGTTGCCTGATTTGCAGCATAGGCAGAAATGTCAAATTCTATAACCTCAGGACCGAAAGTGACGGTATTATATGTTACAACATCATTCCATATACTTCCGTCATTGCTGACCTGCACTTTTCCGTCGGCAATATTGGCAGAGCTTCTGAACCTGTGGGTAAATTTTAAAACCACCATATCTCGACCGGTACAATTTATTGCCGGAGTTGTAAGACTTGCATCAGACTTATTTGTATTATCTCCATACCAATCGTCATCAAAAATTGCAAAGTCAGCATCAAAATCAGCTCCTGTTAAAATGCCGCTTCCGTATCTTCCTCCTGGATCGTTAAAACGCCAATCATAAGTTGCAAAACCTCCCGAATGAACAGTATTTGTCCATCCGGACGGCAATACTTGTCCTGTAAAGTCTTCGCTTAATAAAATACAACAAGATGTACAGACCGGATCCGTAAGTGTTACTGTCTTTTGCTTAACACAACCGTAAGCATCTGTTACTTCAACGGTATAAATTCCGGCTGTTAGGTTTTGTGCAATATTTGTTGTTGAAACGTTCGGAGTCCAAACATAAGTATAAGGTTCAATACCTCCCGTAACATTTGCAACAATCTGACCGTCAGAAGCCCCGAATGAACTCGGATTTGTGTCCGTGGTTGTAACAGCAAGTAGTTGAGAGGCTTCCTTAATTATAACACTTGCATTATAAGTCGCAGAGTTTCCGTCTGTGACAGTTACGGTATAAGTTCCGGCAGATAAGCCTGAAACAGAAAGTGTTGTTTCTCCTCCGGGTGACCACAGATATGTATGTGTCGGCGGTCCTGGTGTGGTTGTAACTGTTGCTGTTCCGTCGCTTGCTCCGGTACAAGTTATGTTTGTAGAAGCAAGCTCAAGAGAACCGGCAACTTGTGTAAATCTTACGGCATCGAAAAGAACTTTTTTTCCGTTGTCTGCATAAGCAACAGCATCTCCCAGTCTTACGTAGCCATTTTTTCCTTGCGAGAATTGGTAGGTTCCTATATCAACCCAGGCTCCTTGATTTGCAAGCTGGTTGACAGTAACACTTGTATTACCCCCATCATAGAAAATCTTATAATAAGCGGAACTTGTGACTGCTGCAGCAGAATATGAGTCTGTAAAAGTTGCCGGAATATAAACTTCTACTTTATAGGAAGCTGAGTTTGGTAAGTCCGGCGTCCATGAAACCCAGCAAATATCAGAACTTGCACCACCTTCGCCTCCTGTCCACCAAATATGCCCGTTACTTCCGGCTGCATTTTTCACATGCCGATAGTAGCGTTGTGTTGCTCCGTTTTGTGAATTATTTATGTAAAAACCGTGGTTATAATATGTATTTTGAATTGTTAAATTATCGTAAGTTTGCTCAGAACTTCTTGCGGTAAGAGTCCACGCAACAGTTCCGTGTGAACCGTCTGCATCAAGGTTTTGGAAGCCGTTGTTGTAGCCTGGCCAATCGTAGTAGGCATCAACACCATCGTAACTCGGATACCCGGGTGTGTTTTTATCTCCCCACGGATCATTAAATATTAGAGTGTGCTGCCCGTTAACATAACCGACAACTAAAGTTAAATGACCGGATGCCGTGATCCAAGAACAAATCGGATGCGGGTACTCTGCATCTATTTCTGCTTGTGTTTTTGCAAAAGTTGCATTTCCGAGCCACACATAACTTCCGGAAACAAGATTGTGTAGATTTTGGTAGTTTCGCATACCGTCGCCTCCTCCCGGAGATGTGTACGGGGATACCCACATATATGCGTAACCACCGTATGCGTTTTTAGAGGAAGAGTAAGCATCAAATGAAAATTCATTATATTTATATCTGTCGAGGACATAGCCGGAGTAATCGGAATAATGCGGTGTTCCTGTTACGGAAGGGTAGCTTTCGGCTGCAACAGGCCACTTAGGCAGTCGGTTGTAATATGCCAATGCCATATTTGTTGTTGTCGGGGCACAGGCAGAACCTCCGTTCCTTCCGGTAGGAGCATCATATTTTTGATGAATATAAGGAACCGGTTTAGTCAGATGTGTTATGGCTTTTGTGCTTTTCAGCCCACCTAAATCATAGAATTTCGGCTTTAAGTTTTGCGGATTATCAAGTAAAACTGTGGTTGAAATGATTTTAGATTTTGAAATATTTAATTTTGCTCTTATTATTTGTCGTTTATCATAAGTTTGGAATAAGATGCCGTTTTGCAGGTCAAAAGAAGGTGTCATTTCATATACATCCGGTGTATTTGTAATTTGTCTGGTATTTAAACCTTTATAGTCAGCAATATATATGTCGGAACTTTTTAAAATAAAATTTGTTGCATCGGCATCAGTTTTTTGAAAAATGATGTTTTCCGATTTTGCATCCCAATTTCCGGCTCCGCCCTTTCCCAATTTATACAACTTTTTTGTTTTTAATTCATAGACCAAAAGCTCCATATTTTTGTTTTGAAAAAGAATTTTTTTGCTGTCGGGCGACCATTTGGGATAAATTACACCTTTGTTATCGTTGGGAATAATTATTTGTTTTAAGCTATTCAAATCTAAAAGCTTAAAATAATTTTGTTCAACATCATAGACTGCATATTTTTTGTCCGGAGAAACAGCGGAAAGGTTTGAATAGCTGTCTGTTCCGTATTTGGCTATTGCGTTTCCCGTCTTTATACAAAATTCGTTGTTTATGCTGAAAGCAAAGCTGTTATTATCGTCAGAGAAACTTACTTGGCTGCATAAATTTACGGGGTTAGTAAGAAGTTCAATGTTCTTTTTGTTTTTTAAATCAAAAAAAGCCGGCATTTGTTTGCCTTGTTTAGTGATTTTTTTATACCCGATTTTACTAAAGTCGGAAGAAACAGAAAAATACCTTCCGCAACCGGGACTTTCAACTAATGTTTCGATTTTGCCGTTGTTTAAGAGAAGAACTTTTGAGGCGTAGTTATCGGTAAAAACGATTCCGTATGGCGTTTTAATCGGATTAATAAAATAACCGGAGTTTTCTGCTTGGTAGGTTTGTGTTTGTGTTTTTTGTGCATAAATTCCTGTTAACAGAAATATAAGAATTGTAAAAAGAATAAATTGTTTCATAAGTATTGGTTTATGATAAAGAGAACTGACAAAGATAAAGCATTAAATTAAAAATATTAGGTGTTTTTTTAAAAAAAAGAGAGCTTATGTGTCAATTTTTGAAACAGCTTTCTGTAACAGGATAATTTTTTACTATTATATTGCCGTGCATTTTCAATATAATCGTTTGTCATTTTGGAAGTTAGGGGGCTTTAGGTTCTTTATAATGTCAATGCAAAGGTTTTGTTGTATATGTGAGGACAGTAATAAGATTTATTTTGTGTTGTTTGGGTGTAATGTTTTTATTTACTCTGCAATAAGCTTAACAAATCACTTTAACAAAAAAACATTGTCTTAATTTTCCCGGAATTATATGCCGTTAGTTATTGTTCGTTTTTGTCTTTTTTGAATCTTTTTATATATTTTCTCCAAAAAACATATAAAGCTGTAATATAAATAACTATTCCGCCTAAAGTATAAAGCAGATACTGATCCGGGTAATCAGTATTCATTCCCAGTAAAGGGATAATTGCACTAAGAATTAAAGGAGCAATAAACGGTGCTGCAATTCCCGCTCCGAATACTTGATCGTGTGCTGCTCGAGTTTTAAAATCTTTATCTAATATTCTTATTAATGTTAAACCGGAGGATAATGTTCCTGTTAAAGTTCCGAATAAACCGGCGATTCTTTCAAAAGCATATTTCATCCCGGATCTTCTTACCTCATGAAATATGAAATAAACCGTAAACACACCGCCTACTGTAGTCATTGTTAGTATAATACCCAAATATTTCAACAAAACAGGAATTGAAATTGCAGCAATTGAAGCTGTTACCATAAAATCTAATGATATGCCGGAAATTCTTGTAAGTAAACCGTTATTCAGCATATTCCCCCATCCTAATTTGTAAATTATTTTTTTTACGGGAATTGCAATTAATGCAGCAAAAATAAAATGTAAGCCCCAGGCTGTGTTAACTAGTTGATGAATTAATTTGCTTTTTTCATTAATTGTAAAAAGACCTTTTTCTACTCCCTTTAAAAAGATAAATGTAATAATATATACAAAAATTACTGCTGCTATTTGGAATGAAAAGCCGTCTATAGCGGCGGTATCAGTTGTTAAATTTCCGGCACTTGGTTGTTCTTTCAGTTCCTTAATTACCCCTTTCTCCTGATTTTCAGAAGTTTCAACCTTATGCGTTTCTTTGTAATATTTTTTCTTTAGTTGATAAATAATAATTACACCTATAAGAGCTGCCCAAACGTAACCGATTGCTGCAAATGTTAAACCTATATCTCCTGCATTTTCAAAACCGGAAGCCTCCCAAGATTTTCCGAGAGAATAGCTTTGTCCGGGACCTTGTGAAAAACCCAACATAAGGAAGTAACCCAAAGTAGGAAATATATCCGGCATAATTGTTTGCATAAATACATAAGCAATTACCAACCCGATAATTAATTGAACTCCTGTTGTAACAGACATCAGCAAACCAACGGCAAAAGTGCTTTTTGATCCTTTACCTTCAGCTTTCCTTAATGTCATTGCAATAAAAACAATTGCCAATAAATGATAAACATAATTCCCTAATCTTTCTGAAGATGTTTCAATCAGCCCGAAACCGCCGGTTCCTATTGTCAACAATAAAAAACCCGCCAAAATATTGTTAGGAACCATAAATTTTTGCAATATTTTTACTTTCGATCTTAAAATAGTTGCAACAAATAAGGCAGCACCTAAAATGCTTATATCCAACACAAAATCCCACTGAATAGCCATATACTTTTATCAAAATTCGGATAAAGATAAAAAGTTTTATGAATTTTTTTGAGGATGATTAGTAAATTTTGATGTAATTTTACATACATATTTTACGTTAAGGCAAGATAGCAGCTATGCGATATAGTTTATTCATCATATTATTATTTTTTAATTTGCAATTATCTGCACAAAAAAAAATGAATGCCATCGAAATGCTTGAGAAAGTAAAAACAGAAGGCGGAGCCATTGCTTTACAACGAATTAATGAAAACGGAGATACTTCTTTGCATGTAAAAATAAGACCGATTATAATATACCCGAAACGAACATTTAAGAATAATAGACATAAAAAAAGATATTATCGTTTAGTCAGAAATATTAAAAAAGTATATCCATATTCTATTATTATTAAGAATATTTTTGTTGAGACTGAGTTTGTTTTACAAAACATGGAGAACAACAAAGAACGAAGAAAATATATCAATAAAAAAGAAAAAGAACTTAAACGAAAATTTGAAGGCACTATACGAAACATGACTTATTCACAAGGTCGAATTTTAATAAAATTAGTGGATAGGGAAACGCAACATACAACTTATGAGCTTGTTAAGCATTTTAAAGGAGGCATTGCCGCATTTTTTTGGCAAGGAATTGCAAAGATATTTGAAACCGACTTGAAATATGAATATGACCCCGACGGAACAGATAAATGGATTGAAGAAATAGTATCAAGAATAGAAAACGGACAACTTTAATTGTTTGTTTTTATTTTAAAAAAGATATTTTTAAATTAATCTTTAATTAAATCATTTATAATCTTCTCCGTTTTTGAACCTCCCCAATTTAATGCTCCCGTTTCTTTAATTTTAATTATTCCGTCTTTTGAAATTACAAAAGTTGTAGGAATACTTTGAGAGAAAAACACTTCAGGAGATTTGTATTTTGTGGTATAAACCGGGAATGTATAGGATTTTTTATCAATAAAGGCTTTTACTCTTTCCGGGCTTTCGTTAGAAACCAATAAAAAAGCAATATTTTCATTGTCTTTAAATTTATCGTAAAGTTGTTGTATTCCCGGCATTTCACCAACACAAGGCGGACACCATGTTGCCCACAGATTTAAAAAAACAACTTTCCCTTTATAATCTTGCAGGTTTACCTTTTTCCCCGAAATATCCTCAAGTTCCCAAAAATAATCATTCATATTTAAACCCGACTCATTGCCGGCATCTTTAACAGAGGGTTCAACAACCATTGATTTTATCCTGTTAACAAAACCTCCGATTGCAAGCCTGCTGCCGGGAATAAAAAGAGCAATTATTAGTGCAATAAAAATTAAATCGGATATTTTTCCGAAGGTTGATTTCTTTTTCAAATATATTTTAAACTTTTCCTTTAAACTCTTCATCGATTAAAAATTTTGACAAAAATATAAAAATATGCTTTCTATCTGCATTTAAAACATTAAACAGAATAATAAAAACATTATTGCTGTTGATTACAAATAAATTACTTAACTTTGGTGTGAAAAATTTAAGCCTTTTTTTCAGAATCATATAATGAAAAAAAACCAACCTTTAAATATTATTAATAATCCGAAAGATTCAGAAATAAAATTTGAAATTACCGGTTTAAAGAAACTTGCTGAAATACAAAGTGAGTTTTCTTTCAACCTTCAAAACCCCCACAGAATAAACCACCACAGTATCATAGTAATAACAACCGGCATAGGTTCTCATTATATTGATTTTGTTAAACATGACTTTACACGAGGCTCATTGCTTTTTATAGCTGCCGAGCAAGTTCAAACATTTGACTTTAAGCCCGGGAATGACGGATTTGTAATTTCTTTCACGGAAAGTTTTTTAACAAGTGTAATAAAAAGAACTGAATCTTTATCGCAAACGTGGTTATATAATTACCATTTACAACGCCCAAAAATACAGGTTAAAGCTGCTGAGCAAGATCATTTTTTTGATATTTCCGAGAAAATGTATCAAGAATACCAAATAAAAGACGGGTTTGCAAAAAATGAAATAATACAATCATTACTAAACTTACTTTTGCTTAAATCTGAAAGAATAAAAAGAGCAGAATTTTCTGATCCTTTTAAAATAGATTACAGTGATATTTTTTTTAATTACAAAAATTTATGCGAAAACAAATATCCGGAAACTCGAAATGTTAAATATTATGCCGAACAATTAAATATTTCTTACAAACACTTAAATAATATTTGTAAACAATGCATTAAAAAAACAGCAAAACAGTTTATTGACGATTACATTATCTTAGAATCAAAACGATACTTATTAAGTACAAACAAAACGGTAAAAGAAATATCCGAGAAAACCGGTTTTGACGAGGCAACTAATTTTGTGAAATATTTTAAAAAGCATACGAGGTTTTCCCCGGAAAAATTCAGAAAAAAATATTCTTAACTGTTTAGTTTTTTTAGCGGATAAATAAGATAACTTATTCGGCAGAATATAATTGTCAATTTTGTACAATATGCTCCGATTCTGCTTGTATAATTTCGTTTGTTGAACCGTTACTTATAAAAGCAACCAATTCACAATGATTAATATTCCATTCGGCATTTGTATTAAATATAAATGTTTTTTCAATAATATCTCCGAATTTTGCAGAAGTAACAAAATTTTCGCCGAAAGCACCGGTTATTCCTTTTCTTAATACGTGTCTGTGAACGTAGTCTTCAACAGTAGTGACCCCATTCTTTTGAGGGCTTATAATACTGTCTTCGGTAACATATAACCCTATATTCATGTCGTAATTAATATCCGACAGATATTCAGCAGTTATTGTTGCCGTTACTGTATGTGTATTTTCGTTATATGAACTTTCAATTGAAATATCAACTTCAGGTTTTAAGTTGTATAAAAGATTTACGACCGTTTCCCAATTACTTGAAGCCAACAATATATTGCCTTCATATTCAATTCTGTTTACCATACCTTTCGGTAAACCGGCAGATATGTTAAATTCGTTGTCTAATTCATTTCCTGCATCTGTTCTGTAATCTGCCGGAAAATCTTCATCAGGTTCTGCTAAGAATCCTACATGTATTCCTACCGGAACAATATGATCGCAATATTTATCAGTTATTTCTTGTAAAATATCAGCTGCAGCCGGACAAAAAACACATTTATGGGCGGTATAATCTTCAACCAATATTTTGCGAATAGGTACCGGGTCATTCTCATCTCCGCATGTATTGTCGTTGGTTTCTTTTAGCGGATTTTCAATTGTATTACACGAAAAAAAGAATATGAAAAGAGCGAAAGTTATTATTTTAAAAAGTTTCATTTGTATAGTTTAAAAATTAAAAAGAACCGGTTAAAGTAAAATTAAAACCGCTTGCAGCCGGAACAAATCTGCATACGCCTCCGGCACAAACAATTCCTTCTCTTTGCCTGCCGTAACCGATTTGAATTCTGTTTGCTCCTTTTACAAAGCCTGCTGCAAAGTTGTAATAATGTGCACTTACGGGATTTGTGTGTCCGCCTGTGTTATATTGATCTGAAATAGCAACAAACCAATGCGGAGAATATGTGTATTCAACCATTCCGGTGTACCAATCGCCAAAATCATTTTTTTCTCCGCTTTGAGTTTTATCTGTTAATAATGCTTGTGTTGCAAACCTTATTGACTGTTTTGATGAAATTTTATAAGTTAAATCAAAAACTCCGATATCAGCATGAAGAATACTGTCTTTTCCTTGCATTATAAGTTTATTGTAATCCTGGTACATATAAATTAATGAAATTTTAAACTTCTTATTTATTTTCTTATGAAGTTCAATATTTATGTCTCTGAAATACAATTCATCTCCTACGGCAAAAAAGTCAGAAGTATAACCGTCTAAGTTTTTTATTTCGGCATCGGGGTTTATCGTTATTTTTTCAGTTTTAATTGAATTAACCTGAGAAAAGTTAATATTAATATTTGTACCGTATTTTCCTCCGAGCAATGTTTTTCTTTTGAATGTATAGAAAAAATCTGCATTAAACCCAACCTGCCCGTTTGTTTGTGTTGCAAAGGGGTACATTGCCGGAAAAGCATAGGTATGTGTTTTTGTAATAGCAGGTAAATAGTTAATACTTAAATCGTTGACAGAAGCACTTCTGTCAGAACGAAAACTCATATTATCTAACCTCAGAGCAGTAAATAAAAAGCCGATACCTTTTTTTGACCATGAAGCATTAACAAAAAGAGCATTTCCGTCTTTGAAAATAGGGTAACCGTATATAATTGAGTTATCGGCAGAAGGGTCGTTAATTTTATAAGCATATTCTGAGGAAATAATAAAACCTCCTCTTGAAAGATTAATTCTTCCGGCAAAAGCACCGACATTTTCGGGATAGTTATATTTAGGATTAAGGTTTTTTTGGTACTTACTGACAAAACTTCCGCCGAGTAAAAAATGTGTTTTGCTTTTTGCAAGTTTTTTAAAAGTTTCATTGAACGATATTTCTCCGTCTAAACCTCTCACAATTCCCGGACCGAGCGTCCAGTATAATCTTTGCTTTCCTATTATTCCCGTTAGTTTTATTCCTTTTACGGGTTTGTATTTTAATTTAATTCCGTCTAAGGAATTATCAATCCCCAGTGTTTTTTCTTCATATGTTCTTAAAATAAGACCGTTGCCGAATTGCTCATAAAAATTTCCTGCAGTTATCTCTAATTCATCAGATGTATAAGATGCATACCTGTTTGCAATTCCGTGACCGTCATACCTTTTGTCAAACCCCTCAAGTGTATTCATATAAACTTCATATCGAATACCTGCCGAGAACTTTCCTTTTGTGTAGGTAAGGTTCATATATGAGTTTGAGAGAGCTTTTTCTCTCGGAACATCAGCACTGTCAATACCAATAATTGTATCAACCCTGTATGTTTGCACAATTGTTTCAAAATTTCCGTGTAATTGACCGGAGTTTTTTTCTTCTTCTTGTGCAGACAAAAAGAACGGAAAAAGTAAAAGAATAATTATGATAATTTGCCTGTTCATAATTTTAGTTTATAAGAAAAAGCCGGAATTTAACCGGCTGAAATAATAAGCAATGTTTATTAATGATTAATGTCTTCTCCGGCAGCAACTTTTTTAATTACCTCGTATATTTCATCTTCATCGCCTGGAGAGTAGGAGGTGTGTTGCCAAACTACTTCCCCGTTTTTGTTGAGAATAAATGAATGAGGAACATTTATAACATTCATGGCTCTTTTAAAATCACTGTTGGCATCAAGTAAGACTTCAAATTCCCATGCTCTGCCGTTGACAAACGGAGCAACTCTGCCGGTACTTTTTGTATCATCAATTGAAACGGCATAAACTTTTAAACCTGTTTCTTCTTGCCAATCAATATAGTTTTCATCAATTGCAATAAGTTCTCTGATGCACGGTTTACACCAAGTTGCCCAAAAACTTAAAAAAATTGGCCCGTCATTTGAAATTTTAGAAGTGTTAAGTGTTTTTCCGCTAAGGGTTTTAACATCAACAGAGGGTAATTTGTTAAAATTTTCTTGTGAAAGTATTGCTCCAAAGAACATTAAGTTTATACTGATTAAAATTATTGTTTTCTTCATTTGTCTGATTTTTAGTTAATAACCGGCATCTCCCTTGTAACAATTCTCGGTTATATATTTACAAAATATATTCCGAAGTTAA
Organism: Bacteroidales bacterium; assembly: GCA_021648725.1. NCBI lineage: Bacteria > Pseudomonadati > Bacteroidota > Bacteroidia > Bacteroidales > Bacteroidales bacterium. The sequence goes on from JAKISF010000035.1 coordinate 15,906, forward strand.
ATTAAATGCCAATTATTTGACAATCAGTTTTTTTGTTTCAATAATTTTATTGTTTTTGATTATAGAATAAAAGTATATTCCGCTTACAAACTGATTTGTCGAAAATATTATTTCAGGTTTATTAATGCTTTTTGTTAAAACGACTTTTCCTAAAAGGTTTGTAAAAACAATTTGTGTCCCTTTCAGTTCATTTGATGATTTTAAAGTAAAATAATTTGTTGCGGGATTCGGATAAACGGAGAATAATTCATTTGTACTTATGTTGTCTAAACCTACACTTTTTGTATCTAAAGTAAATTCCGTAAAATTTGATGTGTTTCCTTCTTCATATATTTTAATTGTAATAACCGCCTGTTCTGTAATTCCTCCCGAATAATAATGAACGTAGAGGAACTCTGTTGTACTTCCCTCTTCTCCGTATGTGTCTCCTGCATCAAGGTAGACAGGGTTGCCGATTTGAGCCGGAAAACTACTTATTAATGAAAGCGAAACACAAGTTCCTCCGCCGCAAATTGACATTTCATCTGCATCTTTCGGGATAGAGTAAGAAGTAACTTCGGTTATAAAATTTGTTGCAGAGGCACCGTCATTAGTAATCACAAAATGATAATCTTCATCAGACGGTAAAAAAGCTGTAGTATTTGTTAGGTCTAAGCCTGAATAGTCTGTAATTGTTATTTGTGCATAATTATTTATTGTAAATAAAATAACTAATGCAGCAGTAAATAATTTTTTCATATTGTTTCACTTTATTTAAGAAAGATAAAAGATACCTGAATTAATCAGGTATCTTTTTAATTTTATTTAATAATATTTAACTTTTTTTCAGCAGAATACCCGTCTTGTTCAATTTTAATAAAATACATTCCGGGTGTAAAATTACTGATGTTAATTTCGTTAACTTTATAGTTAATATTTTGTTTTAAAAAAGTTTTTCCGGATAAATCAGATATTGTAATTGTTGAATTTTTTGCATTAGAGATAAATAAAATATCATTTGCAGGGTTAGGGTAGATTACAATATTATCATCAATTTGTGAAATCCCTGTGTTGTCTATTGTAGTAAATGTTATCGACTCTCCTGCTAATGAAATGTTTTGAATGTTTTCAATTTCATTATCGTCAATAGCTACTGTAATATCCGTAAGTCTGTTGAATTGTACATCCGGCGTAATAGTTATTTCACTTTGATTATAATTTACGGAAGCAGTAAAGGTTAAGTCCCCTTTTGCCGGGTCAGATAAATGAATGAAATCAGAAACATTATTGTCCGTTATAGGGCTGTCATCAACTAACCTCATAATTTGGTTAAATGTTATAATAATATCAGAGTTAACATCAATATCTGTTGCTCCGTTTGCCGGATTAAAGGATATAGCGGGAGGCGGTAAAGTTACGGCAGAATAAACAGACTGAAAAACTTCTTTAGTTGCATCATTTTGAATAAAAACTACAACTTTTAAATCATACATCTCCTCTACGTTTGTAGATGACATATCAAATGTTTCATTAAAAGCGGTTGGTGTTCCTGCAACAAAATTAACTAATGTTCCGTCAGCATCCGGTAACATTTTCATCATTACATTCTTAAATGATGTTTCTCCGTTATTTCCGACATTTCCCGTTGTCATTTTTTCAATTACTGCAATGTGTACTTTAAAATCGGCGGTTATATATGGTGTAATATTAACATCAACAGTAATGTTGGACCCATCTATTATTGCAGCAGAGCTTAAATCAAAAAATGCAGGTTTATTTGTTTCGTATGTGTAAGCATTAGTAACAGCAGTTGAGTTTGTACCCGTATTTACACCTCCCGTATATAAGTCAGGAACAAAACTTACACCGTAATAACTTCTTCTCACTCCCCCTTCTGCCGTATAATAAGGGTCTCCGGGCGAAGGCCAAGACATTTGATATTTGACCACCGTAATATCATCAGGATGAGAGTTCATAAAAGGAGTAAAAGTTGAAGAATTAAAAGAGGCACAAGGAGCACATGTTGAACTTGTAAACTCCTCATATAGAGGTGTGTTTGTGACAGACTGAGTTGCAATACTCATTGTTTGCAATTGTAAATCATTATTGGTGTCATCATCATTACCGTTACCGTTCATATTTGACACCCAAACTTTTAATGTATAACTTCCTGGTGTAGCAACCCACGGAGTTGTAAAGGTATGATTTAACGATTCGGTTGTTGCTAAATTTAAACCTGTAAGGTTTTCAGTAATAATTGTGCCTGCATCTATTTGATAATTAACATCAATAGATGTAATTGTATTTATTCCTGAATTTTTAAATGTACAAGCTATGTCAACATTGCCTGCTGCTGCATATGGTGAAATGTTAATTGAAGCCATTTCAGAGTCATTATTGTCAGGGCTGATAAGAATTAAATCATCAATATACCAATAATCAAAATTATAAGTATTTCCGCTTAAATAAATACAAATTTGAAAATCAGAAGCTCCGACATCAGCATTAGATATTAACAAATCATTTGTTTCCGGTCCTATATTGTCAGTAGGACTGACTGCCCATATGTCTGTCCAGCTTCCTCCTCCTGAGCGTGTAGCAACACCAATAGAATAACCTGTTCCGGAATAATCATCTAAAAAGTGTTTGAACGAAAACAGTACAGTTGAAATACCGGTTAAATCTATTGCAGGAGAAATTAATCGGGTAGTGTTTGTTCCGCTAACATAAGTTAGCTTTGCTTCAGGTGCCGTACCTCCGGCATTAGCACTTGTTGATTGCGACCATTGATTGCCTATGTTATCAATTGTCCATCCCGAAGGCGGAAAGCTTGCTGAAAAATCTTCATTAAACATTTCAGTTCCTTTCTGTGCAAAAGATGAACTTCCGATAATTAGCACTAAAAATAAAGATAAAAATTTTCTCATAATTATTAACTTTTTGTTAGAGGTAATAAGTTTATTTGCGAGATGCAGTTTACAATATAAAGTTGCACTTTAGTTAAAATAAATGCTTAATATTATATTTTAGCCCCTTCCATCCCTTTTTTCTGTCAAAAGGGTGTGAGTTCCTGTAATTAAATTGGTAAGAAAAATTTAAACTTGCAATATCGTATCTCATTTCTCGTGCATCATCTTTTATGTATAAATTTCGCATACTTGCATAATAGCTCAGCCCCATTGTAACCGGCTTAAATTGAAATCCGATGCTTCCTTTGAAACCATAGTCATACCAATTATGTTTGTAGTCGTAGTATGATTTAGAATCAATTATTAAATCACGAGAAGTTGCCGTAACCTCTCTTTTATTGTTTATTAAAACAGATGCTTGCCCTCCCAAAGAAAAATAGTAAAATATAAATTCATAACCTCTTTTATATTTCAACATAACAGGAAAGCGAATGTAGTTATTAACTTCACTTACATTTAATAACCCGTCTTCGATATTATCAATTTTTTCCGAAAAACTGAAACGATACCTTGTGAAATTTGCTTCAACCTGTGTTGACATATGTTCTGCAAATCTTGTATCAATAAAAAAACCGACGGAATAAGCATATTCTTTACTGTATTGACTCGGCTTGTCAGGGCCAAATAATCCGGTTGAATTTCCTTCAGCAGTTATTCCGAATCTAACATCTTGCGAATAAGCCTGAAATGTGTTAGATAAAATAGATGTTAAAATAAAAAAATAAATTTTTTTCATTATCTGTTCATATTGAGTAAAGCATTTTTTTATCTTTGACGAAAGATTTTGACTCCAAAGATACAAAATTTGTTGTTAACTTATACCCAGACTTGAAATCTATGAAAATAATTAATAAAATAGTTTCAAAAGTTACGCAAAAACGATTGCAACAGATTGAGTTTTTCAGAAATAATCCTGAGGAAGCCCAGTCGGATGTATTGAAGAATCTTATTAAATCTGCCGAGAACACTGTTTACGGGAAAAAATATAAATTTAAAGGAATTTCATTAAATAACCTGCTTGAAGATTATAAAAAAAATGTTCCGATAACAGATTACGAAAAATTGTTGCCGTATATTAACAGGGTTAGGGCAGGAGAGAGGAATGTTCTCTGGAATACGCCTATAAAGTGGTTTGCAATGTCCTCAGGAACAACAAGTTCTAAAAGCAAATTTATTCCCGTAAGTAAAGAAGCTCTTGAATTTTGTCATTTCAGAGGCGGAAAAGATATTATTGCATTATATGCCGATAAATATGATGACACACAACTTGTTAAAAGCAAGTCTTTAGTTATAGGAGGGAGCCAACAAATAAGCAGTGTTGATAATGAATTATATTACGGAGATATTTCAGCCGTAATTATTGATAATTTACCTGTTTGGTCGCACCTTCTCAGAACACCGAAAAAAGAAATTGCCCTGCTTCCGAAATGGGAGGAGAAATTAGAAAAGATGGTCGGGCAGACCACACAAGAAAACGTTACCAGTATTACCGGTGTTCCGTCTTGGACTCTTGTATTATTAAAAAAAATATTAGAAGTTACCGGAAAAAAAAGAATTGAAGAAGTGTGGCCGAATTTTGAGCTTTTTATTCACGGAGGCGTAAGTTTTATTCCTTATAAAACAGAATTTGAAAAAATATTACCCGAAAGAACCAGATATTTAGAAACCTATAATGCAACGGAAGGATTTTTCGGAATTCAAGATGATTTATCAAGAAATGATTTGTTGTTGATGCTTGATTTAGGAATTTTTTATGAGTTTATTCCTGTTGAAGATGTTCATAAAGAAAATTTGAAAACATATACTGTAAAAGATGTTGAGTTAAATAAGAATTATGCAATGATTATTTCAACAAACGGAGGATTATGGCGTTATCTAATAGGAGACACAGTTATGTTTACATCATTAAAACCGCATAAAATTATAATAACAGGCAGAATAAAACATTTTATAAATGCTTTCGGGGAAGAATTAATTATTGACAATGCAGAAAAGGCACTTCTTATTGCATCTGAAAAAACAAATGCACACATTAAAGAATATACGGCTGCACCGATTTATATGTCTGATAAAGAAACAGGAGGACATGAATGGTTGATTGATTTTTCGGAACGGCCTGAAAATCTTGATTCTTTTATTGAAGAATTAGACAGAGCTTTAAAATCGGTAAATTCTGATTACGCAGCAAAACGATATAAAGACTTTACTTTAAAAAAACCCGTTGTACATATTGCAAAAAACGATGTTTTTTATAAGTGGCTGAAACAAAAAGGAAAACTCGGAGGGCAAAATAAAATACCGAGATTGTCAAATAATCGAGACTATATTGATGAGTTATTAGAATTAAATGACAACTAAAATAATGCGATATTTTATTATTCCGGTGTTTTTTATATTTTTTTCAGAATCTTTCGGGCAGGTTGTGACAGAGAATGTAATTAACGTTAAGGCAGATATTATTTTTGCCGATGGCTTCGATAATTTATATGTTTTGTCGGAAAACTCTTTCATTAAGTATAATTCAAAAGGTAAAGAAATTTTTTCTTTTTATCCGGAAGCGGGAGATAAAATAACAAATGCGGATGTGCGAAATTCTTTGAAAGTTATTTTGTTTTTTGAAGACCAAAATAAAATTATTGTTTTGGACAACAAACTGAGTAAAATAAGCAATGAAATATATTTAGACAAATTTAATATTTTCGGAGATGCTGTAATATGCGGATCAACAATAGGAGGATATTGGATATATGATAATATTAACAGCCGGTTATTAAAATTAAATGTAGATTTTATTCTTGAATATAAAAAAGATTTGAACATTTCGGAGGAAATAATATCAATAAGCGATAATTCGGAAAATGTTTTTTTGCAGAAAAGTTCAAGAGAATTTATCAGCTATGATTTTAACGCCGGAGTAACAGAAGATATGCAAATTTATAAAGCTTCTGAAAGATATAGCTTTATTAATGACGAAATTGTTTTTTACAGCGGAAATGTTCACGGATTAACTTTTTTTAATTGGAAAAAAAGTGAGTACAGATATATTAAACTTCCGAAAGATATAAGCATTACAAATGCTGTTTTAGGGAAATCAAAGGTGTTTTTCTTCAATAAATATAAAGTTTATATTTCAAAAATTAGGGAAGAATAGCTTAATGAAAGAACAAATAAGCCATCAAAATTGCGGCAATTATACCGACAAAATCAGCTATTAACCCGGCAGTTACGGCATATCTTGTGTTTTTAATCCCTACGGAACCGAAATAAACAGCAATAATATAAAAAGTTGTATCGGTAGCACCTTGCACCGTTGAGGCTACTCGCCCTACAAATGAATCTGCTCCGTGGGCATTTATTGTATCAACCATCATGCCTCTTGCACCGCTTCCGCTGAGGGGTTTCATAAAGGCGGTAGGTAAAGCTTCAATAAAATCTGTATTTATTCCCAGAATTTCAAAAACAAAAGCAAAGCCCGTTATTAAATAATCCATAGCACCGGATGCTCTGAAAACTCCTATTGAAACTAAAATTGCAATTAAATAAGGAATAATTTTTATTGCAACTTTAAAGCCGTCTTTTGCCCCTTCAATAAATGCTTCATAAACATTAACTTTTTTAACGGCTGCAAGCCCTATAAACAGCACAATTATGCTGAACAATATCAAATTGCTTGCAACGGAAGATATTTCGGCAATTTGCTCTTTGGGAAGTTGCTGTAAGTAATAAATTAAACCGATAATTAATGCTGAGATGCTGCCGAGATATGCTAAAATGGTTTTGTTAAATAAATTAATTTTTTGAAATATTGAAACGGTAATTAAACCTGCCAGAGTTGAGAAGAAAGTTGCTAACAAAATCGGAATAAAAATATCCGAAGGGTCGGCAGCACCAAGTTGTGCTCTGTAAACCATAACACTTATCGGAATAATTGTTAAGCCGGAGGTATTTAGCACAAGAAACATTATTTGAGCATTTGAGGCAGTATCTTTTTTCTTGTTTGTTTCTTGAAGTTGATCCATTGCTTTCAGTCCCATTGGTGTAGCTGCATTGTCTAAGCCCAGCATATTTGCGGCAATATTCATCATAATTGAACCGTAAGCGGGATGGTTTTTGTCAAGTTCCGGGAATATTTTTCTGAAAAAAGGATTGATAAGTTTTGAAAATATTTTAATGATTCCGCCTTTTTCTCCGATTTTCATTATGCCCAACCAAAGGGTAAGAACACCGGTAAGCCCGAGAGAAATATCAAAACCGGTTTTTGCCATATCGAACGTGCTTGAAACCATTTCAGGAAAAACATTTACATCTCCTAAAAAAATAAGTTTGGCAAGCCCGACAACAAATGCGATAAGAAAAAATGCTATCCAGATATAGTTTAAAACCATTGAATATTAATTATAAAGAAACAAATATAAAAAACCTTTTATAAAAATATTGAATATTGCTAATTATTCATTTTCGCAATTTTCATATTTCTTACAAATATATATTTAATTACTTTTGTGTTTTCAAGAAAAGTATTTGTTATATGGGAATTATTGCCAAACAATCAATAAGGGGTTCAATTTATACTTACGGCGGAGCTTTAATCGGTTTTGTAAATACAGGCTTATTGATGCCGAAATTTTTTTCAACGGAACAAGTTGGTTTGGTAAATATTTTAATAGCTCTAACATTAATGTTTTCGCAATTTTCAACTTTAGGTTTTGCAAGTGTTAATACTCGTATTTTTCCTTATTTCAGAAATAAAGAAAACAAACATAACGGTATTTTTTCGTTAGGAGCAATTGTTACGCTTTCAGGCGTTATTTTGTCTCTGATTTTTATTTTTGTTTTTAAGTCGGAAATTCTTCAAAGTAATGCCGAGAAATCGAAACTATTAGAAGATAACCTTTTTTATTTGCCGGTATTAATTTTTTTCACTGCATATTTTTTGTTTTTTGATTCTTACGCTAAAGCTGTTTATGATGCCGTAACCGGTACTTTTTTGAGAGATTTTTTTGTGAAAATTTCTAATTTGGGAATAATCATTCTTTACATATTTGACATAATCAGTTTTGACGTTTTTGTTTTTTTATATGTATTGGTATTTGTAATTCCGGCAATTATTATTGTTGTTATTTTATTTTTACGAAAAGATTTTTCATTTAGGTTCATTAACTTGAAACTATTTAAAAAATATAAACGAGAAATATTTAAAGTCAGTGTATTCGGGATAATATCAGGTTTTAGCGGTATTGCAATATTGAATATTGATAAATATATGGTTAATGCTTATTTGGGTTTGAGTGCTGCGGGGATATATTCTATCGCATTCTTTTTTGGGATGTTGGTTATTATTCCGGCAAAATCATTAAGAAAAATTTCGTCTATTGTTTTAGCAGATGCTTGGAAAAATAATGATATTGATATTATAAAATCAATATATAAGAAAAGCACAATAAACCAAATGATTATAGGAGCAATATTAAGTGTCGGAATTATTATTAATCTTGACAATATATTTTTAATTATACCCGACTATGTTTCAGGAAGATATGTGATAATATTTATTGTAATCGGATACTTTTTTGAAATGACTTCGGGCGTAAGTTCTATGGTTATTTTAAGCTCAAAACATTATAAAATATTTTCTTATATGATGTTGATAACTCTTTTTAATACTGTTGTTTTTAATATTATTTTTATTCCGATGTTTCAAATAACCGGTGCAGGAATTGCATCTGCATCAGCAATTATTATTTTTTTATTGATGAGGTATTTTTTTATTTTAAAGAAATTTAAATTACAGCCGTATTCGTATAAACACATATTGATATTGCTTATTTCGGGCTTCGTTTTTTTATTGAATTTGCTAATTCCGGAAAACAAAATGTATATTCTTGATATTATTATCAGAAGCAGTATAGTGTCTGTTGTATTTATTTTGCTGATTTATTTGTCAAAAGTTTCTGATGAAGCAAATAAATATGCCGATAAAGGTTTTAATTATCTTAAAAATAAACTAAGAAGATAGGAGTGTTTCAATAATTTCTTCCGACAAACTTGTTTTAAATAAACGAATATTTTTTTTAATTTCTGAAATATCTTTATCCCACCATTTTATTTCTGACAACTTATCAATCGTTTCTTTATTAAAACGAAATTTAATATGTTTTGCAGGAACACCGGCAACTATTTCATAGTCATTAACATTTTTTGTGACTACTGCACCCGCACCTATTATTGCACCGTTACCAATTGTAATGCCGGGCATAATTATTACGCCGGCACCTATCCACACATCATTTTTAATAATTACTTTTTTGTAGAAAGTTTCCCTTTTATCAACAAAACCGTAAGAGGGTAAATATGGGAAAGCATGCATTGTAAGTCTGTTGTACGGATGCTCAACAGCATTTATGGTAACGTCCCATGAAATTGAGCAAAACGAACCTATTTCTGTATTAATTATTTTCGTATTTCTGCCTATTGAAGTGTATTTTTTTATTTTTGAGTTGCTTACGGAAGCATTTTTTGCAAAAGATACTTTTTCCTCAACTTGAATATTATTCAGAGTTGTTCCGTTTGCAATGTTTGTATCCCAAAAGACAGTATTTTTTTTTAGATATTTATTTATCAAATAGTTTTTTGCTTTTGACAGTCCTAATTTCGGTATCATAATATTTATAATCTTTTTAAATTATTTAGAAATTTTTTCATTTCCTCGTATTTGTTTTTTATAAATATAGTATTACTTTCTGATATTGAAAAAATGTTATCCTCAAACTTCTCTAAATATTTTTCAAAACCCGATTCAAAACTTTTGCTGTAGGCATAAAGCTCAGGCAAATTAAAGGTTTTAGACATTCCTAAGCCTCTTCCGTCTTCGCTTAATAATATTGAAGGTAAGCCGTTTGCCAGAAAAAACAAATGAGCATGAACTCTGTAGCCTATGTGAAGGTCTGCGTTTTTATAGAATTTTAATTTTTCTAAATCATAAGACACATCTTTTATTGAACATCCTTTTAGTTTGGCAAAACTTGACATTAACAAATATGCGGATGAATCCCTTAATCCTGTAAATTTGTCGGGTAAAATACCTCTGTGAAAAGAAACAATTATTTCGGCATTTTTATACCTTCTTTTTAATAATTTAAGTATTCTGTTTGTTTGACCTGTGAGCTTTCTGTTTGCCGGTGTTGTAAAAACTATTTTTTTAATTTCTGTTGTTTTTTTTGTTTCTAAAGTATCAAGTTCTCTAAACCATACGGGACAACCGGTCATTACGGAGTTCTCATATCCGTTTTGGTTTAGAATTTTATTTGTAAGAACATCTCGGCAGCTTATTTTTCCGAAACTTTTGTTTATATAGTTTAAAAGTATTTTAGAATTTTCGGAGAATTTAAATTTTTCGTGATTCAGTGCCGGTTTGCCGCTCCAACCGACACCTAAAGTTGTGACAGGAACTTTTAACTTGTTTAAACTATCAACAATAGGATATATTTGCGGATACATATTTTCTCCGAATCCGGGACCTCCGCATATAATAATTGCTTTTGAGCTGTTAAGTAAATCAATTTTGCTTGAATGGTTTTCCCAACGATTTAATTCTATAATATTGTCGGAAATATGCTTTTTGATTAACTTTTTAGCACTGTCAAAAATCAGATAATCTCCTATATTTTTTATTGCTCCCGAAAGAAGGATATATGGCTTATTCATAAAACTCTTTTATTATTATTTCATCACAGAGAATGTTTTTTGTTGCTTTTTTTCCGATTACGTCATTAATATATTTAGGACTGATACCTGTACCCGGTCTTTTCCATGTTATGTCATCCTTTTCGATAATTTTTCCTTGCGGAATTGTTTTTGCAGCGACTAAACTTCTTCGAGCATTTAATCTGGATATTTCTTCACTCGGAAGATAATCAATTTCTGTTTTCCCTATTAATTTTAATTTAGAATCAATTTTTTTGTAAAATTTTTTCAAATCATCTTTATCCATCGCATGATAATGGTCGTTTCCGGGTAACGTTTTGTCAAAAGTGAAATGTTTTTCAATGATTTTTGCTCCTAAAAGGAAGGCGGTTTCTAAAATAGTCATATCACCGGGAAGTGTATGGTCGGAATATCCGACTAACAAATTCGGGAACTCTTTTTTTAATCCTTGAATCATTCCTAAGTTTGCGTTTTCATCTTTTGTAGGGTAATTTAAAACGCAATGTAAGAGTGAAAGTTTATTTTTGTATTTTCCTATCCAATTAACGGCATCTTTAATTTCGGAAAGGTTTGAGGCTCCGGTTGAAAGAATAACAGGTTTGTTAAATTTGCATATATATTCAATAAAAGGTTTGTTTGTAATATCTGAAGAAGATATTTTAAAAGCATCCATTAAATCGTTTAAAAAGTTTGCAGACTCTGTGTCAAAAGGAGTACTTAAAAATTCAATATCTGTTTTATCGCAGTATGTTTTTAATTCTTCGTATTCTTTTTTCCAAAATGAGTCATATTTTTTAAATAAGTCGTATTGCGATTTTGTTTTTTCTTTTGTTGTGTCCCAATAAGACGGTGATTGTTTTGATGCAATTAAATGTGCTTTATATGTTTGAAATTTTATTGCATCTGCTCCGCCTTCTTTAGCTTCGTCTATTAAACGCTTGGCTAAACTGATTTTTCCTTCGTGGTTTACACCGGCTTCTGCAATCACAAATGGTTTTGGTATGTTGTTGTGTAATTTGAAAAAGTCTTTAATCTTCATAAATTACTAAGTTAATCAGTTATAAAATTTGATATTATTTTTAATGTTCTTTTTCTGCCTTTTTTTAGATCTTTTTTCAACATTCTTGAACTTAATGTTTTTCTTTCTGTAAAGTTATTTATAAGGTCTTTAAAGGTTTTAAATATCTCATTGTCTGAGATTTTATATGCTTCGCCGAGATTAATAAACCCGTTTTCTTTATTTGCAAATAAATGGGTTGTTTCTCTTTTGTTTTGGCATAAAATAATGCTCGGAGTTCCGATTGTTGCAATTTCATAAACAGTTCTTCCTGCCGAAGAAAAAATTATATCTGCTTTTGCCATATATGTTGAAATATTTGACACATTCTTTTTTAGATTTATTTGGTTGAATTTTTTTAGAGTTGAGCAGTTTGTGTAACCTAATCCGGCAATTACATCAATTTTTATGTTATTTGAAATACAAAAATCATAAATAATATTTAAAATTCTTAAAGTGTAATTGTTTGGGTCTGTTCCGCCGAAAGATATTAATATTGTTTCTGCATTTTCCTTAATCTTTGTCGTTTCGGACAAAATGAATTCATCTCTTGCAATAAAATATTTATGCCCGGAGTAATAATTTTTTTCGGTTTTTTTCTTTTCGGGATACAATGCATTTATAACAATATCTGCGTACTCAGAACCTTTGCCGCAATCTTCGAAATTAATAATTTTGCTGCAAATTGATTTTAATTTTTGCATGTATTCAATGTCGGTATCAAGTATGTCATTAATAATTATATTGGGTTTCAACATTGCAATATCATCTGTTATTTTCTCACTTTTTTGAATATGAACATTATAGTTTAAAGATTTTATTTTTTCAAAACCGGCTTTGCTTTTTTTGTCCGTCAGAAAAATTAATTCATGGTTTAGTATGTCATTTGCAATAATTACGGTTCTGTAAATATGCCCTAATCCTATTTCTTTGTAGCCCGATGTTACGAAAAGGATTTTTTTTCTTCTTAAATAGTATTCGCACAAACTCCAGTCCTCATAAGTGTCAATGTCAATATCTTCACCATTTTTCAATAAATATAATTCTACATTTTGCCCAATTCTGTCTGTTTTTGTAATTATTTCGGAGTTAGTAATAAAAAACCCTCCTGTTTCTTTGTAAATCGGTTTTAAAAATTGGCGGTTTAATCGTTCTTTATAATTAGGAATGAATTTTCCGTTTTCTTTTTTCCAACTTAAATGGGTGTCGTCTTTTGCCGAGATTACCGAATCAAGCTCCGGGTTTTTTATTAACATTCGAACAGCATTATCAAGGCTTTCTGTTTTTAGCAGAGGGGATGTCGGCTGAAGGGTAATTATTACACTAAACTTTTTATTGTAAATCTTTTCTGCTTTAATATATGTGTCATAAATTACGGAGTCAAGAGTAATTTCATCGGTTGCAAGCTTTGGGTTGCGTTTAATTGTATCTGCTCCTATTTTTTTTGCTAAATCTAATATTTCACGATCTTCACTTGAAACAACTACCGTCGGATTGTAAACAGAGTTGAGAGCAGTTTTAACAGAGTAGTAAATTAATGGTTTGCCGTTAAGATATCTTAAGTTTTTTCTCGGAATGCCTTTTGAACCTCCTCTTGCAGGAATTATTATAAGTATATTGTTATTATTACTCATTATTCAAGTTTAACTTTTCAAAGGCATCAATATATGAATCCGGTGTTATATTATATATTTTTATTTTATTCTTTTTTGCAAATTTACCAATAATAAAATAGCCTTTTAATGATATTACAAATTTCTCTAATATTTCGTGTAATTTTCTTTCTCCTTTTCCCATTTTATCCATTGTTCGAGGCTTTGCTGTTTTTTCATCGTAAAAGTGTTTTTGTGTAAGTAAAACTTTATTTTCACGGGTTACATATATGTTTTTTATCCAATTGTGGTCTGCTCCGGCTATAAATATTGTTGAAAATTTAAACATGATTGAAATAATCAATGAAGGGATTAAAACATTGTGGGGTCTGGGAATTCCGAAACCTTTTGCAAAGCAATAAAAACAGAATTTGTTAAATCCTTCAATTCCCGTCGGGTTGAAATAAAATATTGAAATGTTTGAATTTTTTTTCAATTCATCCATTCGAGATTTATTTTTTTTAACACTATGCAGAATAAATAGTTTTATATTCCAGTTTGTGTTTTTACTTATTGCTTCAAATAACTTTTTCCCTTTGTTTTTATGATAAACTTCAACATCCTCTTTCCACATTTCCGGGGCACTTAAAATATATATTTCCGGTTTTAAATTGCTGTATAATTCAGTTTCTGCAAAATGATTTACTGCTATTAAAGTCTTGTTTTTTATGAAATTAGGGTTTGTTTCAACAGTTGATTTTAAAGAAGGACCGTTTCCCAGAATAATGCAACTGTCAGAGCCTAATTTGTTTTTAGGAAATTTACTTACTTTTGATAAAAGAACAATTTTAATAATTGAAACTAACGTTTTGTTAAGATTATTTAAAAATTGCTGTATTGTTGTAATTATGTACATTTTAAACTGCAAATTAGACTCTGTGATTTTTTTATAGATTTGCGTAATTTTTTTTTGAAAAATAGCCGATAACAGTTTGCCAAATTATTATTACAGCATATTTTCCTTTCGGATATTCACCCTTTAAGGTAAAAATAACAAAAAGTACTAATGAACCGCTAAGTTTATAAAAATATTCCAGAGATTTATTTAGTCTGTCTTTAAAAGGTTTATTTTTTAATCGCAACTTTTCACTTGCCCCGATTGTTCTGCTTACCTTACGAATGTGTTCCGGAGTTGTTCTGAATTCTTCAATAAAGTGTTCAACAAATACATTCGGAGCGTATAGAATTTTAATATTATTTTCTTTCAACTTTAAGAAAACAAACTTATCATCACCACGATATACTAAATCTGTATTAAACCCTCCGATATTTGCTATTTCTTTTTTTCTGAAAGCCATATTACATCCGGTAGGAAATTTTCTTGTAAACTCTTTTTCGGTGTCTCCATAGTCAACTTTAGATACTATCCCAAAAATATATTTACTCATCCAAACCGGTTCCGTCCCATTTTCGTAAACAGGAATTACTTTGCCTCCGAGAGCTCCGTAATCGGGATTATTGTCAAAAGCTTTTATTAGATTTTCAATATAATCTTTTCTTGCAACGGCATCATCGTCAATATATGAAATAATTTCTGCATTAGAAACTTCAATGCCTTTATTACGGGCAAAAGATAATCCCTGTTTTGTTTCCCGCACAAATTTCAAATTAAATTTAGGATTTTTTTTAATAAAATTACAACAAATTTCTTTTGTATTATCCGTAGAATTATTGTCAACAACAATAACCTCAAACAGCTTATTGTCAGCAGTTTGGCTGTTTAGTGCTGTTAGCCCTTTATAAACATAGCTTGCTCTGTTATAGGCACATATAACCACCGATAATTTAATTGTCATTTCTTATTTTCTTCAAGACAGGCTTTATATTCTTTGGTATATTCTTTTAGGCACTCTTCCCAGTTTCTCATTGAGTTAATTTTTCTGGAATCTAATTTTAAGTTAATAAGCTTTTCAGAATACGGACGAGGGGCAAAATATTCTTTTGCAAAGAAATCTGAACTTACTTTTGTAACTTTAATTTGATTTTGTATTCCGAGATATTCAACAAAAAGTTTTGCAACATCTAATCTTGAGCAGGAGCCTTGACATACTTGATTATATAAACCATAATAACCTGTCTGTATTGTATTGTAAATTCCTTGTGCAAAATTCACGGTGTAAGTCGGTGTTCCGAGTTTATCATCAACAACAAACAGTTCTTTGCTGCCGTTAATAATTTGCTTAAAAATTTTATTAATAAATTTCTTGTCTTTTTTTAAACCTCCGCCCATCATCCAACCGGCTCTAAAAATGTAATGATGTTTAACTGTTTGCTGCACAAATACTTCTCCATGGTATTTTGATTTAGCATAAATGCTGAGAGGCTCGGGTTTGTCAAAGTCATTGAAATATTCTTGTTCTCCTCCGAATATTCCGGCAGTGCTTATGTAAACGAATTCTGCATTATATTTATTAGACAAGACAGCAATATTTTCAGTTCCCAGTGCATTAGTCAGCCATGAATTTTCTTTATTTGTTTCGCAATATTCTAAATCAGTTAATGCTGCTAAATGTAACACAATATCAGGGTTAAACTCGGCAAACACATTTTCACATTCTTGAATATCTCTTACGTCCATATATGATAACCAGTTTTCGTTCAAGTCAATATCTGTTGCCAAAACATTTGAGTATTTTGAGTTAAATTCATTGTAAACTGCTTTTCCCAGCATTCCGCCACATCCGGTAATAAGTATTTTTTTATTTATCATATTTTTTAATCAAAGATATTGTGTGCTGTTATTTTAACTGATTTTAAAAATTATTCAGAAACCGTCGGTTGTTCTTTATTTCGTCCTTTTAATAACAAAAAGATACTCCCGGCTATAACCAAAAAGAAAATTATTGACCCTACAAGTGAAACAGTATTTCCTATTTGCCACATTTTGGGTTCAAATTTGAATTTAATTATATGTTCGCCGGCAGGAATTTTCATTGCTCGCAATACATAGTTTGCTCTCATGTGCGGAGTAAACTTGTCATCAATATATGCATTCCAACCTTTTGCATAATATATTTCTGAAAAAACGGCTAATTGGTCTGTATTTGCTTTTGATTTATATAATAGTTGATTTGGAGCATAGCTTGTTAAAACGATTGTTGCAGCCGTATCTTTTTTGAATTTAAAAAATTGGTCACTAAATCTTTTATCAATAATTGCTGTTCGTTCAGGATTAAACCTTGTAATTGCTTTTATTTCTTCATCTGCATTTTCAACTTCTTTTATCTCATTAACAAACCAAGCATTCCCAAGCCTGAATCTGTTTGTCATCGGCAGCATATCGGGATTTAGAATGAAATACTTTGTATTCAGCATATTTAATACTGACAGTTTCATTAATTCAATTTGAACTTGTTTTTCATTTGAACTGTTATTTATTGCATTAATCAGTATGTTTATTTCGTTGCCGATACCGTAATCAATCAGTTCTTGATACCGTTTCATTTTAACACCGCTGTATCCTCCTATTGATTTATGAAAGTATGATGTACTCGCATCATTAAAAGTATTTACAGTTAAATTCAGAACTCTGTAATCTAAATCGTTATCCTTTAAAATGAATTTGTCTGCAATGGATTCAGAAAAAGGGTTTTTTGAAATTCTGGTACTTACAAAATCATCTGTATTTAAATATCGTTTATCAACAATCCATAAATCTGCCAGAATTAATAAGCCTATGGCAGCAATAAAGCCTGTTTCTTTTAGTTTTTCATCGTTAAGGACAAAGCCTTTAATTAAATATTCT
>JAKISF010000036.1 GCA_021648725.1 Bacteroidales bacterium
TATAGAAATTTTAAAAATAAAAATAGAATAATGTAGGAAAGAAAAAAAATATGACAAAACAGCCATAAGTTGTTGAAAATCACAACTTATAGGGCTGTTTTGTCTTGATATTTTTGGTGAACTTCCGTTTTAAATTATGATTCTCGATTGTACATTTCAATTTCCCAAAGCCTGATTTTATAAATATATTCGCTTCTGACAGGTTCTCCGTTTTCACCTCTGTAATAGCACCATTTTTTCAATTCTTCGTCAACAGGTTCTTTTGCATCAACCTTTTTCTTAAATGTGCTTCTGCGGAAATTTCCGATTCCTTTTGCATAAATAAAGTGTGCAACAACTATCTTTTTGTAACCTTTAACACTTGTTTCCCTTTCTGCGTACCAAACAGCTTTGTCAAAGTCTTTTCTTAAAATGTTTTCTGCTTCTTTTCTGGTTATCTTTTCAGGAAATATTTCTCCTTTTTTTATTCTGTGTCCGTATCCTATTGTTTTGATGCCGGCAGCATCATAATATGCTTTACCGCCTGCAAACCCTTCGTGACTTTTTATAAACCCAATCGCTTCTTCGTATCCTTTTTCAAACTGATATTTACTGATGTAGTTTCTTTCAGCTTGTCTCATCTCCTTATTTTCTTTTACTGCAACCGTTTCAGATGGGAATATGTTTTTATAAACCTCATTTGGTGCAAGTAACATGCTTAATACAAAAAAGATTGATGTTTTAAAATAAAATTTCATATAAATTATTTTCATTAAAAAATAAACCGTCATTTGAAATTAACTTAATTAAAAATCAGGTTTTGAGATTATCTCTGTTTTGTAAAAACACACATAACACACTGATCATTAATGAAATTCTTGTGTTTCCCGGTGTATTTTTTTCAAAACGGCGGCAAACATACTGCTATTTTTTTAATATGCAACTTTTTCTAAAAAAAGTTTATTAACAAATGGCTTATTTATACTATGGACTTATTTGTGTTGCAATATTCGCTTATAATCAGGGCTTTGCATTAAGTTTTGAGAGATGTTTTATTTAACAGCACCTATTTTATGATGTTTATTAACAATAAAATTATGCAACAAACGGATAATTTTATGATATTTGCAATTATTAATCATTAAACATATTTCTATGAGATTAAAATTATTTATAATATCAGTTGTTTTATTGCAGTCCAATATCTTTTTCGGACAGAAAAGTGCATTGCAATCAGGACCGATGGTCGGATATTCCGAAATGAAAGAAGTAATGCTTTGGGTACAGACTAACAAGCAGGCAAGTGTAAAAATTCAGTATTATTTAAAAGAGAACCCTGAAATTAAGCATACAACAAACACAGTAGTAACTAAAAAAGAAGACGGATATACTGCACATTTGATTGCAGGTGAACTGGAGCCGGGGAATGTTTACATTTATAACTTATACATTAATAAAAAGAAAATAGTGTTTGATTATCCTACTGAGTTTCAAACATTAAAAATGTGGGAATGGCGAACAGATCCTCCTGAAATAAATTTTGCAACCGGAAGTTGTGCATACATAAATGAAGAAAAATATGACAGACCGGGAAAAGGATACGGAAGTAATTATAAAATATATGAAAGTATTGCAGATAAACATCCCGACTTTATGATTTGGCTCGGGGACAATATCTATTTAAGAGAGCCGGATTGGAATACAAAAACCGGTATAATTCACAGGTACACACATACGCGTTCAACTGATGAAATGAAACGATTATTAGCAAACACACATAATTATGCTATTTGGGACGATCATGATTTCGGTCCTAATAATTCAGATAAAGGGCTTTGGAATAAAAACATGACCTTGGACGCATTCAAAATGTTTTGGGCCAATCCCTCATACGGAGTAGGGGATATTAAGGGTGCAATTACATATTTTAATTGGGGTGATTGTGATTTTTTCATGTTAGACAACAGATATTACAGAGATCCTAATGATTTAATAGCTGACAATAAAACTATTTTAGGAAAAGAACAGCTTGGTTGGTTAAAAGATGCTTTAGTCGGCAGTAAAGCTAATTTTAAGTTTGTTGTAATGGGCGGACAGTTTTTAACAACCGCAGGTTTGTATGAAGTGTATTCAAATTACGGTTTTTCTAAAGAAAGAGCAGAAATAATTGATTTTATTCATGAACAAGAAATAAGAAATGTAATTTTTTTAACCGGAGACAGACATCATTCCGAAATAAATGTTTTAGACAGGGCAACAAAACCTGTTATTTATGATATAACAACTTCTCCTTTAACTTCAGGTGTGGCTTCACGAAAAGAAAATGAAATAAATCCGTTCAGAGTTGAAGGCTCATTAATTAACGCACATAATTTCTCAATTTTCAATGTCACGGGAAAACGCAAAGAGCGAATTTTAACAATTACATTTTATGATAAGGACGGGAAAGAGATTTTTGAGTATAAGATAAAACACGAAAAAAGGGGAGACAGGGAATATAAACGAAAATATTAAAACAAAAAATCAGAAGTTTTTATTATTAGAACAACCCGTTAAATACCGGAACTCTTTTTCGCACTTTTTTTGTTTTTTTCAGAATTTGAGAGTTTAATGTTTCAAATTTATACCCCAATTCGTTGTAAAGCATCAGACTTTGTGTTAATGCATAAAACATATTGTCTTCAGCTTTAATGCTGTCATGAAAAACAATAACAGAACCCGGTCTTGTAAAATGTTTAACATTACTTAAACATGCTTCTTCTGAAATATTTTTATTGTAATCTAAAGATAAAACATCCCAAAGAACAATGTTGTAGTTTTTTCTGATTTCGTTTTGTTGAGAAACTTTCATTCTGCCGTGCGGAGGTCTGAATAAATCAGAATCAATGTATTCTGCCGCTTTTTTAATATTATAAAGATATTCTTTTGTACTTGTCTTAAGCCCTTGTAAATGAGAGTATGTATGATTTCCTGTTGTGTGTCCCTCGGCTAAAATTTCGTTATAAATTGAGGGGTGTTTTTTAACATTTTCACCAACACAAAAAAATGTTGCTTTTGCATTAAATAAATCTAACGCTTTTAATATTTTTTCTGTAATTATCGGAATCGGACCGTCATCAAATGTTAAATAAATAACTTTTTTTTCAGTATTTATTTTCCACGTAATACTGCCGAAAAAGTTTTTAACCATTTTCGGCGGATGTATCAGCAAATCTGATATTTTTCTGTATTTCGGTCTTAAAATTGCTTCCAAAAAGATAAATCTTACCTATTTAAACGCAATAATAGTTAAAATATTCTAACAAACATTAATAATTGTTAATTTATTTTAAGAAATTTTAACATTTGGCGAGCTATTCTGTGTCTTTATTATCCTTTTTTCGGTAAATTTTAAAAATAATCCAAGCGAAACCTAATATTATATGTCCTAAAACAATTATTCCTATAATTTGAAGTATATTAACATCTGACATAATTTTTTCTTCAAAATTAAATAATCTTTTAAATTTACATAATATTCAATGATAAACACAAAAAAAACATACGCAAACATAATCCTTCCGGTTCCTTTGTCGAAGTTGTTTACTTATGAAGTTCCGGAAGTTTTACTCTCTGAATGTACTTCGGGCAAAAGAGCAATTGTTCAATTCGGAAAAAAAAAGATTTACACAGGCATCATTAAAGAAACTCATCAAGAAAGACCTGATTATCAGACAAAAGAAATTATTTCTGTTTTAGATGCCTCCCCGATAATTAATAATTTCCAGTTCAAATTTTGGGACTGGATTGCAGAATATTATATGACTACTTTGGGCGAAATATATAAAGCCGCATTACCTGCCGGCTTAAAATTAGAAAGCGAAACAAACATAAGCCTTAATTCTGAAGTTGATTATTCAGGCATTAACGAAAAAGAGGAATTAATAATAGGCTTATTAACAAATGAAGATTTCTTGCCGATAAGCAAAATTGAAAAAGAAACAGATTTTAATGTTTTGCCGATAATTAAAAAGTTAATTGATAAAAAAATCATTTCTGCGGAAGAGCGAATCAAAAAAAAGTATAAGCCGAAATACGAAGACTACATAAGCTTGGCAGGTGATTTAAAGGATGAAAATAAACTTTCGGAAGTTTTGAATAAACTCAAAC
Source organism: Bacteroidales bacterium (assembly GCA_021648725.1). Lineage (NCBI taxonomy): Bacteria > Pseudomonadati > Bacteroidota > Bacteroidia > Bacteroidales > Bacteroidales bacterium. The sequence continues at coordinate 4,129 of JAKISF010000036.1, forward strand.
GAGCAAAAAAACAAAGTGAATTGCTTATGAGTTTTATTTATATGACAAAATACGGAAATGACAGCTTCGGAGGCATAAAATCTGCCGATGAATTTCTGAAAAAAGATTTACTGAAACATACGGGAGCATCACAAGCAAACCTTAAGGCATTGATTGATAGGGGTTATTTAATCTTAAAAAAGAAGGAAATAAGCAGGTTAAGTGTTGCAAAATATGAAAACTTTGAGAAAAAAGAGTTGAATAAATATCAAACAACGGCATATAACGAAATAAATAAAAGTTTTTCGAAAAAGAATGTTGTTCTTTTGCACGGAGTAACATCTTCCGGCAAAACTGAAATATATATAAAACTTATTGAAGAACAACTTGCAAAAGGGAAGCAAGTTTTGTATTTGCTTCCGGAAATAGCTCTTACATCACAAATTACCGTAAGGCTCGAAAAAATATTCGGAAAAGAGTTATGTATCTTTCATTCTAAATTTAGTGATAATGAGCGAGTTGAGGTTTGGAACAATCTTCAAAATAATACCTGCAAAATAATTTTAGGAGTTCGGTCTTCAATTTTTTTGCCGTTTGATAATTTGGGTTTAATTATAGTTGATGAGGAGCATGAAAACAGCTACAAGCAATATAATCCGGCACCGCGTTATAATGCAAGAGATGCCTCGGTTATTTTAGCACAACTTCACAACGCAAAAGTTCTTCTCGGAACAGCAACACCGTCAATTGAAAGCTATTACAACGCTAAGCAAAATAAATACGGCTTAGTTGAACTTTTTCAAAGATACAAAGACATAAGTTTGCCCGAAATTAAAATTGCCGACACAAAAGAAGCAAGGAAAAAATTACAAATGAAATCTTTATTTGCACCGAAATTGCTTGAAGCCATAAAAGAAGCACTTGAAAATAAAGAACAGATTATTTTGTTCCAAAATCGCAGAGGTTTTTCTCCTTTTACTGAATGTGAAACTTGCGGTTATATTCCGAAATGCGAAAATTGTGACGTAAGTTTAACATATCACAAATTTACCAACCGATTAGTTTGCCATTATTGCGGATATTCCGAACAAGCAACAAGAAAATGTAAGGCTTGTGAAAGTTTGACAATGAAAACGAGAGGTTTCGGCACACAAAAAATTGAGGATGAGATAAAAGAATATTTTCCGGAAGTAAAAGTTGCCAGAATGGATACCGACAGCACAGGGAGCAAAAAAGCATATCACAAAATAATTTATGAGTTTGAAACCGGGAAAACAAATGTGCTTATAGGAACTCAAATGGTTTCTAAGGGTTTAGATTTTGACAATGTTGCACTGGTAGGAATAATGAATGCCGATAATATGCTTAATTTTCCTGATTTCAGAGCACATGAAAGAAGTTTTCAGCTAATGGCACAGGTAAGCGGAAGAGCCGGGCGAAAACACAAACAAGGAAAAGTAATTATTCAAACTTCCGATAAAAAGCACCCGATTATTAAAAATGTAGTTGAGAATGATTATATTACAATGTTTGAAGGTCAATTAAAAATAAGAAAGCAATATAAATATCCGCCGTTTTATAGGCTAATACAAATTAAGGTTAAACATAAGAAAAAAGAACTTGTAAATACAGCATCAGAACAACTTGCAAAAGAGTTGAGGGCAATTTTCGGAGGCAGAATTCTCGGCCCCGAATTTCCTGTTGTAGCTTGGATAAAAACATGGCATATTAAAACTGTTCTTATAAAGTTGGAGAAAAAAAGCTCTCATAAAAAAGCAAAGGAACTTATTAACGGAGTAATAAACCATGTAAAAGCAAACGAAAAGTTCAAATCTGTTCAATTTTTAGCAGATGTTGATGTAGTATAAGTTTTACGAAGCCTAAATTACTGTATTCAAGAGTGCTTCGGCAATTTTTAAATCGGCAGGTGTTGTTATTTTTATATTTTCTCTGTTCCCTTTTGTTAAAAATATTTCCTCTCCGTAAGCTTCAACAACAGAAGCGTCATCTGTAAATATATCTTGATAGTTTTGCTTGTATGCTTTCTTTAAAATACCAACTTTAAATATTTGCGGTGTTTGAATTTCAAAGTATAAATCTCTGTTTACGGTAATTGTCTTTTTTCTTTCTTTTTTCCGTAATGAAAAAACAATTTTTTGTGAAGCAACTGCATTTCCGTATTTTTCTGCTGTAAGAAAACTCCGTTTAATGGTTTCATTACTTACTAAGGGCCTTACTCCGTCATGAACAGCAACAAAACCGTCTTCGGCAACTTCTTTTAAGGCGTTTTTTATAGAATGAAACCGAGTTTTTCCGCCTTTTACGGAATTGTGGGGTATGTTAAAACTATATTTTTCACACAGTTCTTTCCAAAAGTCTAAATACTTTTCCGGCAAACTTAAAATTATATGCAAATTATTATCATAATTGAAAAACCGACTTATTGTATGCATTAATATAGGTTTTCCGGATATTTCCAAAAATTGTTTCGGTAATTCTGTTTCCATTCTTTTGCCTGTTCCTCCGGCTGTAATAATTACATACTTCATAGATGATTTTACGGTTTATATTGTAAGCAAATATAAATATAAAATAATAAAAAAAGCCCGACAATTAATGCCGAGCCTTATTATTATGAAAATCCTACTTATTCAGCTTCAGAAATACATTCAACAGGGCATACATCTGCACATGCACCGCAATCTGTACATTCTTCTGCATTAATTGTGTAGAAATCATCTCCTTCCGAGATACACTCAACCGGACATTCGTCCATACATGCACCGCAAGCAGTACATTCATCAGGATTAATAAAATAAGCCATAGTTTTTTAATTTGATAAATTGAAAATATTTTCTGATTGCAAATGTTATAATATTTTTGTTTTTATCAAAACCAAATCAATAAATTATTATTTGCAATGCTTATTTAAAACATTTCTAAATATGGTGACGGCTGACAATTCAAAATTTAATAAATAATGCTATATTGCCTGAACAAAACATTATAAAATAAATTTAAAATGAAAATATATACAAAAACAGGGGACAAAGGAGAAACTTCACTTTTCAGCGGCGGAAGAGTTAAAAAATCTGATTTGCGAATTAGAGCATACGGCAGTATTGATGAGCTAAATTCATTTATAGGTTTGCTTGCAGCTTATGATATTAATGTGAATTATAAAGAAGTACTTCAAAAAATTCAACAAAAACTGTATAATATCGGTTCCGTTCTTGCCGTTAAAGAAAAAACATCTTTTTCCGGTCCTAAAATTACACAGGCGGATACAGAGTTACTTGAAAAAGAAATTGACAACTTAAATAATAACCTGCCCCCTATTAAGGATTTTATAATTCCGGGCGGAAATATTATTACGGCACAATGCCATATTTGCAGAAGTATTTGCAGAAGAACCGAAAGAGAAGTTGTTGAACTTGCAATAAATGAAGAAATAAATATTATTGTTTTAGAATATTTAAATCGGCTTTCTGATTATTTATTTGTTTTGGGAAGAATGGTTTCGCAAGAAACAAAAGCTGATGAAGTTGTATGGAAGCCCTAATTTTACTGATGTTTTACAAATAGCAATAAAATATTTTTTGTTTTGTATTTTTTTATATATTTGCAAGCCGAAAAAAAGCAGAATACAGTAACCTAATTAATATAAAAATGTACTGGACTTTAGAACTCGCATCAAAATTAGAAGATGCACCATGGCCTGCAACAAAAGAAGAATTAATTGACTTCGCAATTCGTTCAGGTTCACCTTTAGAAGTAGTCGAAAATCTTCAAGAAATTGAGGATGAAGGAGAAACTTACGACAGTATTGAGGATATTTGGCCCGATTATCCCAGCAAAGATGATTTCTTCTTTAATGAAGACGAATACTAAAAAGAGCGATTTTAAAATCGCTCTTTTTAGTATTACATCAGTCACATTTAAAATAAATTTAATTTTGTTTTTGCCAGCCAATATAACAAGATAATTATTGCTCCGTAGAAAAAAGTCATTCCGTATTTGTTAACACGTTTAGAACTTTCCTCGCCGAATTTGTTTTTTATGCCCAGCAAAATAAAACCGATACCTGCAAAAATAAAGATGCCGAGTGTTACATGGTCTTCATTCATTAAATAATTTAATGTTGATACAATAATCATAAAGATACCTGCAATAAGGCTTACTGTGTTTGTTTTGTTTTCCACTGTTCTTATACTAATTTTCAAACAATTTAATTAAATGTTTTATATCATCTAAATTATCTGCATCACTTTTTTTAAGATATGAATGCATTAAAAATTTCAATAATCTTTTTAAAACAACTTTATTAGAGCAAGGTTTAAGTCTTTTGTTTCCGGACTTTATTTTACGATTTTTTAAAAATACGTCAATATCTTTTTTTGTAACAATTGCACCTTTATTTATAGGATTTATATAAAACACCGGTTCTTTGTTTTGCTCATCAAGAAACACTAACAGAAAGTTGCCGGGGAAGTCAATTCCGTAAACAGGAAGGTTTAGTTTTTGAGTAATAAAAAGGTATATTATTGAAATTGTAATATCATTACTCTTTTTTCTTTCCAGCACTTTATTAATATATGAGTTGTCGGGATTTATTATATTAGAAAAACCACCTTTGAAACGCTGAACCGAAAACAATAAGTTGTTAATATTTCTTATTTGTTGTAAACTCGTTAAACTGAAGAAATTTATTTCAGACCGTATGTCGTTAATAATTTTAATTAATTTATCTTCAATATCTTCAAAAATAAGGTTTGGATATTTGTATTTAGCAATCAAATAACTGCCGAATAATATGTCATTATCTTTATTGTTTATCCAAGATGCAAGTTCAATATCTAATTTGCTACGTCTAAGGCTGTTAATAATCGAAATAGTCCTGTCAATAAATAAATCGTCATTTGATAAACTAACGGCAACCTCTAAATCAGGAATTATTTTTTCATCAGCATTAAGTAATTTTTCTTGTACGGCAGAAAATACTATTGTGTCAGTATCATCCAAAAGTTTTATTAATGCAGACAATTCTCGGCTTTTCATTTACCTTTGTTAGTTTGTTAAACGTTCAAGAACAGTTTTAACAAGTTTATCAACAGCAACTTTATAATTTTGGCTGTATTCTTTTCTTATACGGTTTGCTATTATACTGCAAACAGTTAGTGCGTTATGCCCGAGCAATACTGATAAACCGGCAATTGCGGAACTTTCCATTTCAAAGTTCGTTATTTTTCTTCCTTCATATTCAAAGGCTGTAATTTTATCGTTTAAATTCGGGTCAACTGTTTGAAGTCTCAGAACTCTTCCCTGCGGACCGTAGAAGCCGGGAGCAGAAATTGTAATTCCCTTAATCATTCCTTCGCCTATTTTTTCGACTAATGATTTTGAAGCATCGGCAAAATAAGGTGCCGGTAAGTTTTTATTCCAGTTTGTATAAGTTTTAAAAGCATTTTCAATATTTTCATTTCCGAGTTTTTCTCTTCCCTGATAAAAGTTTAACAAACCGTCAAAGCCTATTGAAGTTTCAGAAATTACCGGAGTATCAACAGGAATATCGCCTTGTAAAGCTCCGGATGTTCCTATTCTTATTAAATTAAGCGTTTTATGTTCTGTTTTCGGAATGCGTTTTTCTAAATCAATATTTACGAGAGCATCTAATTCATTTACTACAATATCAATATTATCTGTTCCGATGCCTGTTGATAAAACTGTAACTCTTTTTCCGTTAAAAATTCCGGTATGTGTTTTAAATTCTCTGTTTTGAACTTCAAATTCTATAGTGTCAAAATATTTTGAAACCATTTCAACACGTCCTTGGTCGCCGACAAGAATAACATTGTCTGCAAGATTTTCAGGTTTCAAGTGTAAATGAAAAATACTTCCGTTTGCATTCAGTATTAATTCTGATTCTCCGATTCTGTTCATAATGCTAAAATTTTTGATAATTTACAAAGATAGTAAGTTTTCAAAAACATAAGCAGATATAACAATTAATTTATTTCAGGTTTTAGTCCGGATGTCCGATATTTTTCAGAATTAAAGGTTACATTCGTTTTAATTTCCAACCGGAAACAACGGTTGAATTTATTTTTCCTTTGTGGCTTACCGCTTTATTGTTATTTTCGGAGATAATTTTTGAAGCAAATATTGCAGCAATTTTTTCGGCATCTTTATCTTTCGTTATTAAGCTTTCGGGCGTAAAGAACTCACTTACAAAGCTTGTGCTGTAATTGCCCGATTTGAACGCCTCGTGTTGCATAACAAATTTACCGAAAGGCAAAGTTGTTTCTATACCTATAACCCTGTAATCATCAATAGCTCGTGTCATTCTGTTGATTGCTTCTTCTCGTGTTCTGCCAAAAGTACACATTTTTGAAATCATTGGGTCGTAATAAATCGGGATTTCCATTCCTTCTTCAAAACCGTCATCAATCCTTACGCCTATTCCTTCCGGTTTTTTATATGTTTCAAGTTTTCCTATGTCAGGCAAGAAGTTGTTTGCAGGATCTTCTGCGTAAACTCTTAATTCAATGGCATGCCCGTTAATTTTTAAATCTTCTTGTGTAAAACTCAACGGATGCCCTTCGGCAATTCTTATTTGCTCTCTCACCAAATCAATGCCGGTAATAAGCTCGGTTACAGGATGCTCCACCTGCAACCTTGTGTTCATTTCTAAAAAATAAAACCTGTCTTCGTTATAAAGAAATTCAACTGTTCCTGCTCCGACATAATTGCATGATTTTGCAACTTTTACGGCAGTTTCTCCCATTTTTTTTCGGAGTTTTGGGGTTAATACTGTCGACGGAGCTTCTTCAATAACTTTTTGGTGTCGTCTTTGTATCGAACATTCGCGCTCAAACAGATAAACAGTATTGCCTTTCATATCTGCCATTATTTGAACTTCAATATGTCTCGGAGAAGTGAAGAACTTTTCAATAAAAACTGAGCCGTTTCCGAAAGCGGAAGTTGCCTCATTTACAGCCATTTTCATTTGTTCTTCAAAATCTTTTGCTTCAAAAACGGCACGCATTCCTTTTCCTCCGCCTCCGGCTGCTGCTTTTATCAAAATTGGGTATCCTATATCTTCGGCAATTTTTTTTGCAGCATGAATATCGGTAATTGCTTTGTCCGTTCCGGGAATCATCGGGATATTATAATCTTTAACGGTGTCTTTTGCTTTTAATTTATCACCCATTAAACGAATTGCTTCGGGGTCGGGACCGATAAAAATAATTCCGGCATCTTTAACCTTTTGTGCAAACTCGGCATTTTCCGATAAAAATCCGTAGCCGGGATGTACGGCATCAACATTAAGTTCTTTACAAAATTGAACTATTTTATCTCCGAGAAGATAAGATTGGGCAGAGGCAGGCGGTCCTAATAAAACGACCTCATCTGCATATTTTACATGCGGTGAATTTCGATCGGCTTCGGAATAAACAGCAACTGTTTTTATGTTCATTTCTTTTGCAGAACGCATTACTCGTAATGCAATTTCTCCTCTATTTGCGACTAATATTTTCTTTATTCGAGTCATAAATATTCCGTATTTTTCGGTTCGCTAAAATATGAAAATATCGGTATGTTTGCAATAATTAGCTTGAAAAGAAACGAGAAAATTGTTAATATTTTTTTATAGAAAGTAACCGGTGTAATTTCTATATTTTTGAATTTAACCATGTTAAAACATCATTATAAACTTCTTTGTTATTCGTTTCGTTTAATGTTTCGTGTCGAGCATCAGGGTAAATTTTTATTAAGATGTCAGAAATGCCCGCATTTTTATACATTTCATAAACATCATTAACTTGTTTTCCGTTTTTACTGACAGGATCTTTACCTCCGGCAAAAAGATACACAGGCAAATTTTTTCTTACTTTATTTGCAGTTTCTTTTTTATTAACTGATTCAAGCCCTTTCATCATATCATTAAAAAAGCCGACGGAAAAAATTGTTCCGCAATAAGAATCTTTAACATATTTATCAACTTGTTCATTGTCTCTGCTGAGCCAATCAAATTCAGTACGATTTGGTTTAAAAGCTTTATTAAAATCTCCGAAAGAAAGTTTGTTCATCAGAGGACTTAAACTTTTTTTCTTTTTAAATAACATAATTAAGCCGGTTAATGCAATTCCGACTTTTCCTAATAATCCTGCCGACCCTGCTGTTCCGGACAAAATTACGCCGGATACATTGTCAGAGTGTTGAATTATATATGTTCGAACAATAAAAGACCCCATGCTGTGTCCTAATAAAAATACAGGTAAGTTATTATATTCTTGTTTTGCAATTTTAACAAGCTCAGATAAATCATCGGTTACTTTTTGCCACCCGTTGTTTTCAGCAAAAAATCCGAGCTTTTCAATGCTCCCTGCTGTTTTTCCGTGCCCCCTTTGGTCGTGTGCAAAAACAATATATTCGTTTTCATTTAAGAAACCTGCAAAATTATCATATCGTTGTGCATGTTCTGCCATTCCGTGAGTAATTATAAGAATCGCTTTTGCACTTTGTTCGGGTGTGTGTTTGTAATAAACAATTTTAGTATCATCGTGCGATTGAAATGTATGTTCTGACTTTGCCATTTTATTTATTTTAAAGATTTCTGACATCTAAAATAACATCAGTATAATTATCTTTGTTGTTAATTATATCTAATAATAAGTTTGCTGTTTCTTCTGTTGTAGCCAATTCGTTATTTTCTTTTAAATCGATAAATTTTTCAACATTAGAAAACTCACTCGGAGATGTTTCTCTTATTTGTTTTTGCATTTCGGTATCAATTACTCCCGGAGCAACTGAAAAAACCTTGATTTGATTTTTTTTCGAAAAAAAGGATTGTTCAATATCTATGTTTTTGCTGAACATATCTAATGCTGCTTTTGATGCACAATATACACTCCATGCGTCAATTGTATGTCTTCCGGCTCCTGAACTGATGTTTAAAATTGTTCTTTTATTTGTATAATTTTGATATTTTTTGATAAAATTGTTCATTAGAATACTAGGAGAAACAATATTGACATTATAATCATTTATTATTTCAACGTTTTTCATTTTTCCTACTCTTAATATCTCCGAAATAATCCCGGAGTTATTAATCAATACAATTTCTTCCGCATCTTCAACAGTCGGAAAAAAAATACTTTCTGTGTCATTTAAATCTGACAAATCAGTTGTTATATGACTGTAATTTTTATGTTTTATTGTACTTGTTCGTGAAATTCCGGTAATCTTAACAGTATCATTTTTGAGTAAGATTTCCGCAATTGACTTTCCGATTCCACGACTTGTGCCGGTGATAAAATAGTGTTTCATCCTTGTTTTTTATTTAGGTTTTGAGATTACAATATAACAATAAATTTTAAATATTTTCTTTTTTCTTATTACTTTTTATAACAAATTTATCTCTTACCCATTTAGGTCCGATTATTACGCCGGCAATTAGGTACGGATAATAAGTAAACAACCGCCAAACAAAAGCTGTAATTATTGCAATACCTGCAACTTGCGGCATAAAGTCGTTTAAATATTCGGAAAAAATATATTCTGAGAATCCGCTGCCTCCGGGTGTCGGACTTACGAGCATCATTATCCACATTACCAGCTGTTTAGCAAATAACAAGAAGTGTTCATTTTTCATCATAAAAAATGCTGCAAATAATGCATTTACAACCCAATATCTTGATGTCCAAGAAATAAAGGTTGCTCCGGCAGCTTTGAACCAAAAACTGAATGGTTTTCGCTTCAATTCTTTTGAATTACTTATAATATCCAAACTTGCTCTTCTTGCATCATTTCTCCAACGTCTTAACGGTTTTAAACTAAAAATTGCCAGAATTGTTTTTTTTATGATGACGGGATTAACGAATAAACCGTAACTAAGAAAAATATTATATGCTAATTTAATTGAATAACCGATAACGGCAAAATAGAAAAATTCGTTAGCAAAAGTTAGCCCGGATGATTCGCCTATTGTAAAAAGTGTTTCCGGACCGACGGCAAAAAACATAAGCGGAAACATTAAAATAAAATACATTTCATCTAAAAATGAAGTTGCCATTACTATTGCAGTACTTTTTCCTATGCTTATACCTTCTTTATGAACAAATACAACGGCAACACCGGTTCCTCCGATAACAGAAGGAGAAACAGCGGAAGCAAATTCCCACAACATAATAACTTTAAATGCTTGCCGCCAACTTATTTTTTTTTCACTTAAAACTCTCAGGCGTGCCATATATCCGACATCTCGCAAAGCCATAAACATTGCTGCAATAATCAGGAAAAGAACAGTAAAAACGGAGAAATCAACGACATCAAAAGAAATCCCTTTGTCTTTCACTTGTAGCCAAAGCAAAATAAAAACACCGAGAACACCTATTATTGCAGGAATAATTATTTTCTTGGGGTTAATCTTTTTTTCCAGATTTCCTTTTTCTCTGAGATCTTTTTTTGCCATTAATTTAGTTAATTTTTAAAATACATTTTTTGCAATCTTTTTTATATTGTCTGATTTCCCTATAGTATAATAATGAACAGCGGGAACCCCGTGTTTAATAAGTTCTTTAGATTGTTGTGATGTCCATTCAATTCCTATTTGTTTTACGGCTTTATTGTCTTTTGCATTTTCTATTTCAGAAGCAAGTTCCTCAGGAATATCAATATTAAAAACTTGGGGTAAGAGGTCTAAATCCTTTTTTAACCTTACCGGTTTTATTCCCGGAATAACGGGAACATTAATTCCTTCATTTCTGCAAAGTTTTACAAAATCAAAATACTTTTTGTTGTCAAAAAACATTTGTGTAACAATATATTCAGCACCGGCTTCAATTTTCATTTTCAGATATTTTAAGTCTGATTTCATATTTGCTGCCTCATTGTGTTTTTCGGGATAACCGGCAACACCTACGGAAAAGTTTGTTTTGGTTTTATTTTGAATGTTTTCGTCACAATATTGACCGGAATTCATGTTCATTATCTGCTTTATTAACCCTAATGTATGTTCATGCCCGTCTTTTTCGGGTTTAAAATATTTTTGATTTGCAGGCGGGTCTCCTCTTAAAACCAAAAGATTATTCATTTCTAAAAAATTAAGGTCAATTAAAGCGTCTTCTGTGTCTTCTTTTGTAAACCCTCCGCAAATAATATGCGGAACAACAATGGGGCTTTGGTATCGATATTTAATGGCAGCAGATATTGCAACTGTTCCGGGTCGTTTTCTGATTGTTTTTTTTTCAATAACTCCGTTGTTATGTTCCTTATATACCACTTCTTGCTGATGATATGTTACATTAATATTCATCGGGTCAAATTCTATCAGAGGGTCGATAACATTGTAAATGTCTTCCATGCTTCCTCCTTTCATCGGCGGAAGTATTTCAAAAGAGAAGTATGTTTTTTTTGTATTTTTTAATTTATCTATAAGTTTCATCAAATATTTTTTCTTTCAAGCAAAGCACGAATTAATAACAAAAAAAAATAATTGAAAAATAAATCTTTGTTGAATTGTATATTTATTCGAAAGTTAATTTTAAAATAAAAAAGACTTTTCCGAGTTAATATACCGAGAAAGTCTAATTTTTATATATCAGCATTAATTATTCGTTCTTTAATAATTGTTTTGCCTCTGCTAATAATTCCGGCGATTCTGCTTTTGGGTAACTTAAATCCATTTCTTTCATGGTTTTGTGAATTATTTTTCCTATGGCAATTCTTGAAAACCATTTATTATCTGCGGGAATAATATGCCACGGAGAAATCTCAGTTGAAGTTGCGTTAATCATATCTTCAAATGCTTGTCTGTATTTGCCCCAATATTTTCTTTCTTTTAAATCTCCGCTGCTGAATTTCCAATTTTTTTCAGGAGTGTCAAGTCTTGAAAGAAATCTGTTTTTTTGTTCTTCTTTTGAAACGTTCAGGAAAAACTTTATTATACGTGTTCCGCTGTGATGTATGTGATTTTCAAAATCATTAATTCGTTTATACCTGTTTGCCCAAAATTCATCGTTTACTTTTTCAACTGTATCAATTCCGGGTATGCGTTCTCCGAGAAGATATCCGGGGTGAACTTTTGTTACTAAAACATTTTCGTAATAAGAACGATTAAATATTTCAATCATTCCTCTTTCGGGAAGAGCTTTATAATGTCGCCACATAAAATCATGTTCTAATTCATTTTTTGAAGGGGCTTTAAAGCTGTGGACACGACACCCTTGCGGATTAATGCCTCCCATAACATGTCTTATTGCACCGTCTTTGCCGGCTGCATCTGATGCTTGCAAAATAATAAGTAGAGAATACCGGTTATCTGCATAGAATACTTCTTGAATTTCTCTTAATTCTTTTGTATTCTTTTTAAGGTCTTTTTTTGCAGAATGTTTATCATATTTCCCAGTATATTTTGTATCGTAATCTTTCAGGTCAATCTTTTTTCCGGGTTCTGCAAATAATTTGTTCATTTCAAATTCCATAATGTAGTATTTAGAGATTAATTAATGATTTTTGATGTATTAATATTTCATTCCGAAAACCAACACATCATCAATTTGTTTATTTGTTTTTTTCCTGTTATTAAACTCAATGTCCAATATTTCTTTCTGCTTTTCAAGGGGTTCTGTATAAATTTTTTCTAATAAGCGTTTAAATCGTTGAATTGTATATTTTTTAGGGTTATTGATACTTCCTCCGAATTGATCGGCATAACCGTCAGAAAAAAGATAAATTATATCATCTTCTTCTAAAGAATATGTTTGGAGTTTGAACGGTATTTCTTTAGGGTAAATCCCGACAGGATTCATAACAGGAATTAGTTCCGTAATTTTCCCTTTTCTCATCAAGTATCCCGGTTGATTTGCCCCTGCAAAATATAATTTTTGTGATTGATAGTCAATAACACATAATGCTATATCAATTCCGTCGGTTTGCTCGTCAATTTCTCCGGTTTGGCTTAGGGATTTTTTTAAAAAGAATCTCATTTCTTCAAGAATATAATCCGGTCTTTTTAAATCAGAATTCAGACTTAATTCATTTAATAAAGATATTCCGAACATACTTACAAATGCTCCGGGAACACCGTGTCCGGTGCAATCTGCTGCAGCAAATGCTAAAAAACTGTCTTTTTTCATTGCCCAATAAAAGTCTCCGCTTACTATTTGCAAAGGCTTAAACAATACAAAGTAATCTTCAAATATTTGCTTCATGTAAGTTTCTGAAGGCATAGCAGCATTTTGAATTTTTTTTGCATATTCAATACTGTCGGTTATTTTCTTGTTTTGTTTTTTTATGTGTCCGGTTGCTCTTTGTTTGTGTTTTAAGCTTATAAAAATAACTAAAATAAATATTAACAAAACTATTGTCAGGATAATGAATGCAACAGTTTGATATTTTTTTTGTTTTAAACGAGCATCTTTTTTTGCAATTTCCAATTTATGGTTGTCAATTTCAGCTTGTCTCTTATTTGCTTGATATTTTGCCTCGGTTTCTTCAATTTGTCTGTTTTTTTCTTTATTAAATAAGGTATCTTCAAAAGATTTATACTTTTTATGATAAAAAAGAGCCTTTTTATAATCTTTCTTTTTTTCATATACCTCAAAAGTTTGTTTGTAAGCATTTTTTTCAAGAGAAATTGCTCCTATTTCTTTTGAAATTTCTATTGCTCGGTTGCAATAAAATAATGCCTTATCAAATTTATTTGTTGTAGAATAAAGGTTGGCTAATCCTAACGATACATATATTTCTCCTTGCCTGTTTCCTAAATTATTGGTTATAATAAGTGCTTTTGCTAAATATAATTCAGCTTTATTATATTCTTTTTTTCTTATGTAACACTCAGCCATATTATCATAAACTTGGGCTTGCATAATTAATATATTGTTTTCGACAACATAGGTCAACGTTTTTTGAAAATATGCTAATGCTTCATCAGCTTTATTCATGCGTAGCTTAATAATTCCTATGTTATTATTGCATTTTGCAGCCCCTAATTTATCATTAAATTCTATTGACACCTTAAGACTTTTTTCATAGTAATTCAGCGACTTTTCTATATTGTTTAATTCAAAGTGAACCATTCCTATGTGGAAGTATAAACCTGCCGTTTCTCTTTCGGATAAAAAGCCGATCTTAATCAAATTATCAATAATTTCCTGTGATTTAATATAATATTCAAGTGCTGTTGAGTGGTTTCCTTTATCTAAATATATATCGGCTATTCCGGAAAGGTTATTTGCTTTTAAATATTTTGAGGCACTTTTTAATTTAATGTCATCTGTTTTTGAAATCAGAACATTTAACTCTTTTATTGAATTCCGGAATATTCTTCCGGATTTTTCGTACTTCATTAACCCGGATAAGAAATAAGCAGATTTATACAAAGCTTTAGCATGCAGGTATATACCTTTTTCTTTTATAATAATGTCGGAAGATTTTATTAGCTCGGCACTTAAGTTTTGAGCCAATGAAATATAATATACAGAAGAATCAGGATTTGAATTATATAATGTTTCACTTATTTTAATCAGACCTTTTATTTTGGTGGTGTCGTGTTTTGCATTATTTATTTTTTGCAAAATAGAATCAACCTTATTATTTTGTGAATAACAAAAAGATGAAATAACAAGAAAGAAAAATAAAACAACAAAACGATTCATATAATACAATAAAATTTATTGCAATTTAAAAAAAAAATAGAAACTCTGTTTCAACAATCTTAAATTTTCATGAAAATAATCTGTAAAATGACTAATACCCCATGTTGCTCCTCAAAAACCTCTCTGCAAGTTCAATGTTAATTCCTTTACGCTTTGCATAATCTTCAACCTGTTCTTTGCTAATTTTCCCGAGATTAAAATAACGTGCTTCAGGGTTTGCAAAATACAATCCGCTTACGGATGCTCCCGGATACATTGAAAAATTTTCCGTTAGGTTCATTCCGGCATTTTCTTCGGCTTTAAGTAAGTCAAATAACACTTTTTTTTCTGAATGCTCAGGGCAAGCAGGATAGCCTATTGCCGGACGAATTCCCTGATATTTTGATTTAAAAAGCTCAGTAACTGTTAAGTCTTCGTTTTCGGCAAAAGCCCAAAATTCAGTTCTTACTTTTTTATGCATAAGTTCTGCAAATGCTTCGGCAAAACGATCAGCCAAGGTTTTAAGCATTATTGCAGAATAATCATCATTTGCATCTTCAAATTCTTTTACTTTTTTCTCAATTCCCAAACCTGTTGTCAGTGCAAATGTGCCTATATAGTCCTGTTTATCTCTTGTTTTTGGTGCAATATAATCTGCTAAGCATAAGTTCGGTTTATTGTCTTGTTTTTCGGTTTGCTGTCTTAAAAATCGGAAAGTTGTAAGCTGTTTCCCTTGCTCGTTATAAACTTCAATATCGTCTTTAACAGAATTTGCGGGGAATAATCCGATAACAGCATTTGCGTGCAACCATTTTTTTGAGATAATTTTTTTCAGCATCATTTGTGCATCATCATACAGTTTTTTTGCTTCGCTTCCTTTTTTTGCATCTTCAAAAATTTGCGGAAATCTGCCTTTTATTTCCCAAGCATGAAAAAAGAAAGTCCAATCGAAAAATGGTAAAATTTCTTCAAGCGGAAAATGTTTTAAGGTCTTAATTCCGGAAAATTTAGGTTTAGGGCTTATAAAATTTGAAACAAACTTGTTTTTCCTTGCTTTTGATAAGGGGATTAAGGGTTTTAACTTTTTATTTGCGTGTTTTTTACGAATTTGCTCATATTCTTCATTCAAATTTTCGAGGAAAACATCTTTTTCCTGAATAAGTTCTCGGGTAATTCCCACGCTTTGCGAAGCATCAATCACATGAACGGCAGCACCTTTATATTCGGGTGCAATTTTCACGGCAGTATGAATTTTTGAAGTTGTTGCACCGCCTATGAGTAAAGGAATATTCATGTTTCGGTTTTGCATTTCTTTGGCAACACTTACCATTTCTTCCAAAGACGGTGTTATAAGCCCGCTTAAACCGAGTATGTCAACATTCTCTTTCTCAGCGACTTCAAGTATTTTGTCGGTCGGAACCATAACACCCAAATCTATTACTTCAAAATTGTTGCAAGCCAAAATAACTCCTGTTATATTTTTTCCTATGTCGTGAACATCGCCTTTTACGGTTGCCAATAAAATTTTTCCGGCGGAACTATTTGTTCCTTCTGCTTTTTCTGCTTCAATATACGGAAGTAAAATTGCAACAGCTTTTTTCATAACCCTTGCACTTTTAACAACTTGGGGTAAAAACATTTTTCCGTCGCCGAAAAGCTTTCCTACCCTGTTCATGCCTGCCATTAATGGTTTTTCAATAACATCAAGAGCTTGCGGATAATTTTTCCGAGCTTCTTCAACATCTTTATCAATAAATTCGGTTATTCCTCTTACCAAAGCATGGCTCAAACGTTCATCAACAGTTTTTTTTCGCCAATCTTCAATTTTATTCTCTTTTTTACCCGTATTTTTTACTGTTTCGGCATATTCAATAAGCTTTTCGGTTGCATTTTTGCTTCTGTTAAAAATAACATCTTCGGTAAGTTGTAATAAATCTTTAGGGATTTCATCATAAATTTGCAACATTCCGGCATTTACAATTCCCATGTCTAGACCGGCTTTTACGGCATGATATAAAAATACAGAGTGCATTGCTTCACGCACAACATTATTACCTCTGAAAGAAAATGACAGATTGCTTATTCCTCCGCTGACTTTTGCATAGGGCAAGTTTTTTTTAATCCACTTTACAGTATTTATAAAATCAACAGCATAATTATTATGTTCCTCAATTCCGGTTGCAATTGTGAGAATGTTGGGATCGAAAATTATGTCTTCCGGCGGACAGTTAACTTTCTGTGTGAGAATATCATAGGCTCGTTTGCAAATTGCTGTTTTTTCTTCGAAAGTTGCAGCCTGACCGTTTTCGTCAAACGCCATAACAACGACAGCCGCACCATATCGGCGAATTTCTTTTGCATGATTTATGAAAACATCTTCGCCTTCTTTTAAGCTTATTGAATTTACGATTGCTTTTCCTTGCAAACATTTTAAGCCCGCAATAATTACATTATGCTTAGAGCTGTCAATCATAACGGGGACTTTTGCTATATCCGGCTCAGAAACTAAAAGACTAAGAAAAGTTACCATTTCAATTTCGGCATCGAGCATGGCATCGTCCATGCAAACATCAATAATTTGAGCTCCGTTTTCAACTTGTTGCCTTGCAATAGTCAGAGCTTCCTCGTATTTTTTTTCTTTTATCAATCGTGCAAACCTTCTTGATCCTGCAACATTCGTGCGTTCTCCTATGTTTATGAAGTTATTTTCTTTACTTATTTCAAGAAGTTCTAATCCGCTTAATTTACTTTTTATTTTCTTTTCGGCAACTTTATGAACTTGCGATTTATCGGCAATTTTTACAATTTCGCGAATATGTTCCGGGGTTGTTCCGCAACATCCTCCGATTATGTTTACATAAGAACTATCAAGAAACTGTTTAATTTGAATTGCCATTTTATCGGGAGTTTCGTCATATTCTCCGAATTGATTGGGCATTCCTGCATTTGGGTGTGCCGAAATTTTGAAGTTTGATTTTTCTGACATTTCAACAATATGCGGAAGCATATCGTGTGCACCTGTTGAGCAATTCAGCCCTATTGTGAGCAAATCGATATGTGAAAGAGAACTTATAAACGCCCCGACTGTTTGTCCCGAAAGTGTCCGACCGCTTTTATCTGTAACAGTTCCGGAAACCATTATCGGAATTTTAATATTTCTTTTTTCAGCTTCGTTTTGAACGGCAAAAAGTGCAGCTTTGGCATTAAGAGTGTCAAAAATAGTTTCGATTAAAATAATATCTGCACCCCCGTCAAGTAAACCTCTGATTTGCGGAATGTAACAATCTACAACATCGTCAAAATTTACCGCACGCATACCCGGGTTTTCAACATCGGGCGACATTGATGCAGTTTTGTTTGTAGGTCCCACGGAACCTGCTACAAAACGAAATTTCTCAAGATTCTTTTCGGAAAATTCATCACAAAGGTTTCTTGCAATTTGAGCAGATTTTAAGTTCATTTCATAAACCAAATCATATTGGTGCATATCATAATCTTCCATTGAAATTAGATTTGCATTGAAAGTGTTGGTTTCAAGAATATCTGCACCGACTTCAAGATATTTTCGATGAATTTCTTCAATAACTTGCGGTTGAGTAATTGAAAGCAAATCATTATTTCCCTTTAAATCAAGATGGTAGTCGGCAAATCTTTTTCCTCTGAAATCTTTTTCGGAAAGTTTGTAAGACTGAATTAAGCTCCCCATTGCTCCGTCAAGAACGAGAACTTTGTTTTTAAGTGCTGTGTATAATTTGTTTGAATTTTTCATGTTTTTTTATTAAATTATTATTCCCAATATCGGGCAGGTTTTGGCACCTACCTTAATGCAAGGGGTTGCCGGAGTTTCATTGAGCCTGGTCTCTCCGCTCCTCTTAATAATTCAAACTTTTATGATACGAAAAGAATGAACGAAAGATGTTACAAATAAAAAGGATTTTTACTTTATTTCAAAATTTATTGTTTCTTTGATTACTTAATTGCTGTTAAACTAATTTTTTCAATTTTAAAAATGAGCAAAGAATTTTTTATAGAAGAAATCGGTATTGTAAAAATAACTAAAAAAAGAGGGGTAAAGAGAATGACTTTACGGGTAAAGCCTTTCAGCCCGATAAACATTACCGTTCCTTATACTGTAACTTTTAATTCTGCAATATCTTTTGTAAAAGAAAAAAAAGAATGGATTATTAATTCAAGAAAGAAAATTTCTGAAACTGAAAATAAAAGAACAAAATTTACGTCTGAAACTAAATTTCAAACAAAAAAAAGAGAATTGGTTTTTATTCCTTCCCAACACACACAAATATATATTACAAAAACGAAAATAACGGTTGAATATTCAAAAAATGAAGACCTGTTATCTGCGGTAAATCAAGATTATATTCGCAAGGGGATTGTTGAGGCATTAAGAATTGAAGCAAAAGAATACCTTCCGGCAAGGACTGAACATTTAGCTGAAAAATACGAGTTTAACTACAATAACGTTACGGTAAGAAATGCAAAAACTCGATGGGGAAGTTGCTCCGGGCAAAATAATATCAGTTTAAATCTTCATTTAATGCGACTTCCCGAGATATTAATTGATTATGTTATTTTGCATGAGTTGTGCCATACCGTTGAAAAAAATCACGGGAAAAACTTTTGGCTTTTACTTGATAAAGTTTCGGGTAATGCGAGGGGGCTTGATAAGCAACTTAAGCAATACAGTCCGAGTATTTTTTAAATTCGAACAACTAATATTGCACCGCCAAGTTTTATTTTATCTTTCGAAACAAGCTTTTGTGTTTTTATCTTTTTTTGATTTACAACAACTCCGTTTGTACTTCCTAAATCTTGTATTTTAAAAAACTCACCTTCCTTGTTTATTACAGCATGAGAACCCGAAACAGTTCTGTCAGGGATAATAATATCATTTGAAGAACTTCTTCCGATACTGATGATATGTTTTTCAAAAAAATATGTTTTATTAAACCCTTTGGTTTTTACATTAATTTCAATCGGCTTTATTGTTTTTTGATTTGTCAAACTTTTTTCAATAACCGGAATTGTGATTTTCTTTTTTTTGTAGAATAAAGACAGAATCAGAAAAGTTGCCAATAGTCCTGACAGAATCAAGAGAATATTCTCTCTTTTATTAAATATTTTTTTTGGCTTTGTGATTTCTTTTTCAATTGAATTTTCTCTATAGTTGATAATAATTCGATTCTGCGGTTTATTTTGCTCTGTTGTAAATACAATTCGAATAACTTCTGCCTCTGCAGTATTTGCCTGTAAAGAAATGTCCTCAATATATCGGCTTATCGTTTTATATAAGTCTCGCTTATTTATTTCCGTAAAGATTCCGCCTGTTTTCGTACAAATGTCAATAAGTTTATTCTTAGCTTCTTTTTCTATTTTTTCTGTAAGGATAATATATACAGGCTCTGTTTTTTTTGTAAGAAAGTTTGTAACCGGCTCGGGCTTAACTTTTAAAGATTTATTTATAAAAATGACTCCTTTTCCGGAAAAAACATCTTTACGCTTTTGTATATTTGCGAAAAACTTTTCGGCACTTTTGATTTCTCTTTTTTTTAATCCGTATTTTGTTTTTGTAAATAAATTTTTTTCCAAAGTGTTTATATAAAAAAAGTGGTTTTTGCTGAACTCCGGGCTTAAGAAGTGGATAAAGTTTTTGCTTGTATCCGATTTTAGTATAATACCGATATTTATTTTATATGTTTCATTTAATTGCTTTATATTTTCAGCAAGAGCTTTTCGAATTTCTTCGCTTGAATTAACATCAATTATAAACATAATTGATTGCCCCGTTACTATTTCATTTTGCTTTACCGTATCAATTGATATTTCTAATGTACTGTTGTTCTCTGTAATTGATATTTCTTTCGGGTTAAAGTTGCTTTTAACATTTAGGAATAGTTCAATTTCAGGAAATTTAGAATTGTCAACTTTAATAACTTTTAATTCTTCCTGTGCATATAAATTTGAGTTCATGAAAAAAAACAAAAACATAAAAATAAGAAGGTCATTTCTAAATTTCATAATTAAACATTTAATGGTTTCAACCTAAAAAAACAAAACAAATTTAAAAAAACCCTTAAAACATTTGATTTTCATTTTTTACCATTGTACTTTTGAACGAATCCCCGGGTAATTTTAGTCTGTTGATATTCTTTTAGATTATGAAATTAATCAATTTTTTATATAAAAGGTAATTTTTTTAGATTCAAGATAAAATTACAAAATGCGTTGTCTGTTTATTTACTAAATACTGCTAATACAATGAGAATCTTTAAATTTATTACAATACTAAATGTTTTTGTTTTTTTTTCAAGCATAGTTTTTTCCCAAACAGCAAAAGAAATCATAAAAAAAGCCGATGATAAATTCAGGGGAAAATCAGCATATAATGAAATGACAATGACAATTGTTCGCCCGAAATGGTCAAGAACCGTAAGTTTTAAATCTTGCAATAAAGGTTTAGATTATTCTATGACATTAGTAACAAACCCCGCAAAAGAAAAAGGGCAAACATTTATGAAGCGTAAAAATGAAATGTGGAGCTGGAATCCGAAAATCAGACGATTAATAAAACTTCCTGCATCCATGATGTCGCAAGGATGGATGGGTTCTGACTTTTCAAACGACGATTTATTAAAAGAAAGTTCTCTTGTTGTTGATTACACCCATAAAATTATCAACACAGAAACTTATGCAGATAAAGTTTGTTATAAAATTGAATTAATTCCGAAAGAAGATGCTGCCGTTGTTTGGGGGAAACTGGTTAAATGGATTACGAAAGATAACTATTTGCAACTTAAAACAGAATTTTATGATGAAGACGATTATTTAATAAAAACAGAAAAAGCCTCAAAAGTAAAAATAATGAGCGGAAGAGAAATTCCGACCTATTTTGAGCTGATTCCGGAAGATGAGCCGGGAAATAAAACAATCGTTATTATGGATAAAATTATATATGACATAAATGTTTCAGAAAGCTTTTTTTCTCAACAAAACATGAAAAAAGGAATGACTTTGCGTTTTCCTGTAAAATAAATTAACAAAATAATCTACGATGTTTGACTATATAAAAATAGCATGGCGAAATATTTGGCGAAATAAACGTCGGAGTTTCATTACAATGTCATCAATATTCTTTGCTGTGTTTTTAGCGATTATAATGCGTTCATTTCAACTTGGAAGTTATGATGCAATGATTAACACAATGATTGAAAAATATTCCGGCTATATTCAAATTGAGCACCCCGATTTTCCGGAAGAAGCAAGTATTGATAACACAATTGAATATTCGAAAGAACTCATAAAAAAAATTCAGTCTGTTGAAAATGTAAAAGGCATTGTTCCTCGCTTGTCTTTATTCTCTTATGCATATTCTGATGTGCAGAGCAAAGGGGTTTTATTAACCGGCATTGACCCCGAGCTTGAAAACGCAATGACCGGTTTCAACAAACAAATTGCAAAGATTAAAATTAGTGAAGGTGCAATCGGAAAAATAAAAAAAGAAGGAATAAACGAAGAACTGTTAAAAGCATTAGAGGAAAATAAAAATAAATTTTATTCAAATGATGATGTCCTGGCTTTTGAAATGAACCTTACGAATGACGATGATGTAAAAAAATATTTGCCGATTATAAAAAAGTATGCTGAATTTAATAGTCAGTCATTAAAAAAAGACGATAAAGGTGTACTTATAGGCTCTCGGTTAGCAAATTATTTAAAATTAAATGTCGGTGACAGTATTGTTTTAATGGGACAGGGTTATCACGGAAGCAGTGCTGCTGAAATATTTCCCGTACGAGGAATAATTATTATTCCTAATCCGAAATTAGATGCCATGATGATTTACGCATCTTTGCGTGAAACACAAAACTATTTTTCAGCCTATGAAGAAACAGAAAATCCCGAAAACCCGAAATACCTTTTAACATCTTATGCGGTCAATTTATTTGATAAAAACTATTCTGAAGTAGAAAAAACAAGAGATGATATTATTGCCGTTCTTAACAGAAGCGATATGTTGGTAAGGGGCTGGAAAGAAGCAAACAAAGAACTGAACAATCAAATAAAATCAGATAATGAAAGCGGAAAAATGATGATTGCATTGTTATATATTGTAATTGCATTCGGAGTATTCGGAACCGTACTGATGATGATTGCAGAGCGAAAAAGGGAAATGGGAGTTATGATTGCCGTCGGAATGAAAAAATTTAAACTCGGAATTGTTATTACGTTGGAAATGATGTTTATGAGTTTTATGGGACTTTTGTTCGGAATAATTCTCAGTGCTCCGATTGTAGCTCTCGGGCATTTAAACCCGATAAGATTAAAAGGAGATATGGCAGAAATGATGGCAACATACGGAATGGAACCGATTATGCCGATGGCATGGTTTGACACATATTATTTGAATCAAGTTTTGGTTATTGCCGGTATTTTGCTTGTTGTAATGATATTTCCGGTTATTTCAATTATGAAATTAAAAGTTATTGATGCTTTAAGAGCATAAAAGTTAACAGTATAACAGAAAAATTAATAACATGATATTTACAGTTGCTCGAAAGAATGTATGGAGAAATAAACTCAGAAGTCTTGTTGTCATATTTGCAGTAACAATCGGGCTTCTTGCCGGTTCATTCGGCGTTGCCATGATGGAAGGAATGGCAAAGAAAAGAGCCCACACCGCTATTTATAATGAAATTTCTCACATTCAAATTCATCATCCCGAATTTCAAGAAAATTTTGAAGCAAAATATAATATTCCTGATTCAGAACACTTAATTTCAGAGTTAAAAAAGATTTCTGAGGTAAAATCCGTTACCGGAAGAATGATTTTATCCGGAATGATTAATACATCCGGTGGAAGCACGGGAGCATTTATTTACGGAATCAATCCGGAAGACGAAAAAGAAGTTACAGAAATTTATACTTTTATAAAAGATTCAACCGGAACTTATTTTGAAGGAAATAAAAAAAACCTTGTATTAATAAGTGAAACAACGGCAAAGAAATTAAAACTGGATAGATATGTCATTACAAATGAAACAATAAGAAAATTGATAAATGCCGGTTTCCCGAAGGAAGATACTCTGAAATTGCAATCTGTTTTAAACGAACAATTCAGATCTCATAAAGATTACTTCTATAAATTAAAAGAATTACTCAATGAAGAATTGATAACAGAGTATGAGTTCTTATTTATAAAATATGCAATGGTATTTAAACCTCGAGCAAGAGTAGTAATTAACATTCAAAACTCAAAAGGCGAATTAACCGGTGAAAATTTTAAAGTAACCGGCATTTATAAAACATCAAATCGAATGTTTGATGAAATGACCGTTTTTGTTAAGAAAAAAGACTTGGCAAACTTAACCGGTTATAAAAACAACACAAACCATGAAATTGCCATACTTTTAACAGACAGACATTTGGCAAAAGGCACAGCAAAAAGTTTAAGCGAGAAATATCCGAATTTAAAAATTGAAAGCTGGGGAGAAATTGACCCGATGATTGTTATGATTTCTGAATACATGACAATTTATAATTACTTTTTAATAGGCTTAATTTTAGCAGCCCTCGCTTTTGGAATTGTAAACACCATGCTAATGGCAATTATGGAACGAACCAAAGAACTCGGAATGCTTGCAGCTATCGGAATGAACCGAAAACGTATATTCAGCATGATAATGGTCGAAACCATTTTTTTAACAATTGTCGGAGCAGTAGTCGGTTTAGCAATTAATTACGGTATTATTTCGCACTTATCAAAAACCGGAATTGATTTGTCGAAACAAATGGGCGAAGCATTTGAAGCAATCGGTTACGATTCAATAATTTACCCTGAAATGGGTTTAAGCTACTATATCGGTATAACACTTTTGGTTATTTTAGCAGCTGTTTTATCATCCGTATATCCTGCCGTAAAAGCAATTAAATTAAACCCGGCAGAAGCAGTAAGAACTGATGCTTAAATGAACCTTTGCAGATTTTACATAAAAAACAGCTCAATAAAAAACAATAAAAATATGAAAATAATAGAAGTTACAAACCTACACAAAATTTATAACAACAGCGAAGTTAAAGTACATGCCGTAAGAGGAATTGATTTAAGTTTTGAGCAGGGAGAATTTACAGCTGTTGTCGGTCCTTCCGGTTCAGGGAAAACAACTTTTTTAAACATGATGGGCGGATTAGACAGTCCCACGGAAGGCGAAATTTTTATTGACGGGACAAATATCGGAGAACTGAAAGCATCAAAATTAACAGATTTCCGAATGCAAAACATCGGCTTTGTTTTTCAAGCCTATAATTTAATTCCGGTGCTTACTGCAAAGGAAAATGTTGAGTTTATTATGCAACTTCAAGGCAAATCAAAAAAAGAAAGAGAAGAAAGGGCAATTGCATTGTTGGAAGAAGTGGGGCTCGGAGACAGAATAAACAGCAGACCGAGTAAATTATCCGGAGGTCAACAGCAAAGGGTTGCCGTTGCCAGAGCTTTGGCTTCAAAGCCTAAGTTTATTCTTGCCGACGAACCGACAGCAAATCTTGACAGCAAGTCAACGGCAAATTTATTGGATATTATGGAACGATTAAATAAAGAAGAAAACATTACGTTCATATTCTCAACACACGATGCTCGTGTAGTAAATAAAGCCAAGCGAGTAATAACAATTGATGACGGAAAAGTTGTTAAAGATGAAAAAAAGTAAACTTCTTAATGTAATGAAAAGAACTATTCTGATAATAACAATTTTTCTGATATTTTCAGCAAGTACTTTCTCTCAGGAAGAAGAAAAGCAAAAAAAATATTCCCTCGGAGGATATATAACAAATATGCAATCTGTTATGATTTTCGACAGCATTGAAGGAAATTGGATTAACGACAACCTTATTCACAACCGTCTGAACTTTAATTGGTTTCCGAATGAACATTTCACAATAAAAGTCGGAGCCAGAACACGGCTTTTTTCCGGAGAAACCGTAAAATACACACCCGATTACGGAAAAAATATGCAAAAAGATAACGGAATAATTGACTTAAACACAAACATATTTTCAGGAAGTTCTTTTTTATTGAACACACAAATTGACAGAGCAAGTATTTCTTACGAAAAAGGAAATCTAAACATAACACTCGGAAGACAAAGAATAAATTGGGGCAGAAGTTTTGTTTGGAATCCGAATAATATTTTTAACTCCTATTCTTTTTTTGATTTTGACTATCCTGAAAAACCGGGCTCCGATGCTTTGCGAATTCAATATTACACAAGTGCAACATCTTCAGCCGAATTGGTTATAAAAGCAGACAGTGCAAAAAAAGTTTCAACGGCAGGTTTATTCAAGTTTGCTGCCGGCGGATACGATTTTCAGATAATGGGCGGTATAATTAACGAGCAAGACTATGTTGTCGGCACAGGATGGGAAGGGAATATCAAATCAATATCCTTTAAAGGCGAAGCAAGTTATTTGCATCCGAAAAATAACTTTAACGACACAACCGGTGTTTTAGTTGCAAGTACGTCTTTCAGTTATTTCTTCTCAAACTCATTAATGCTGCAATTTGAATTTCTGTACAACCGACAATCTGAAACAGCAAGTTTTTCAAATTATTACAACCAGCCTTTAAGTGTTAAAAACCTTTCATTCTCTGAATATAACATTTTCGGAAATATAAACTATCCTGTTACACCTTTGCTTAATATTTCTGTTTCCGGAATTTATTATCCGGGGGTAACCGGTTTTTATATCGGTCCGAGTATAATATACTCTCTTTCCGAAAATTTAGATTTTGCCTTTATTGCCCAAACTTTCAGAATTAAAGATTTTATCAGTCCGTTTACCTTAGAGAATGATTTAAATCTGTCTTTTGCCTTTCTTCAGTTAAAATATAACTTTTAAACCTTTAACCGTTCAATTTACGATAATCTGCCAAAAATTTCTCTAATCCTATATCGGTTAAAGGATGTTTTAAAAGCCCCGTGATTGCACTTAAAGGAGCCGTTACAACATCAGCACCTACTTCAGCACATTGTATTATATGTTGCGTATGTCGAATGGATGCCGCCAGAACTTGGGTTTCGTAACCGTAGTAATTATACATATCAACAATTTGCTTAATTAACTCTACTCCGTCGGTTGAAATATCATCTAACCTTCCTATAAAAGGAGAAACATAAGTTGCTCCGGCTTTTGCGGCAAGTAATGCTTGCCCGACAGAAAAAACTAATGTGCAATTTGTTTTTAATCCTTTGTCGGAAAAGTATTTAATAGCTTTTATTCCTTCTTTAATCATAGGAACTTTAATGGTAATTTGAGGATGTAAAGCAGCAAGCATTTCTCCTTCTTTTACCATCCCCTCAAAATCGGTTGAAATAACTTCCGCACTTACATCACCTTCTACAATTTCGCAAATTGTTTTGTAATGATTTTTAATATTTTCTTCACCTTTTATGCCTTCTTTAGCCATAAGTGAAGGGTTTGTAGTTACTCCGTCAAGTATTCCGAGGTCTTGTGCTTCTTTAATTTGATTAAGATTTGCTGTGTCTATAAAAAACTTCATGTATTTTTGTTTGAATTAATTTTCTGCAAATTTACTTTAATTTATTAATCTCAAAAACATACTTTCAAACATAAAAAAAGGAGCATTAAATTTGCTCCCTTATATTTTGCTATTCCCTTTGTTTAAAAATCTCCTGTTTTCGTCTTTGCAACACCCTAAAAATTCCGATTAATAATTTCGGATAATTCGGTTTGATCTTCGTCCATTTCCGGTATTTTTGATTTAGTTTGTTTTGATTCCGGTAATGTATATGTAATT